>NZ_JBHXJG010000033.1:0-43098 GCF_042723425.1 Streptomyces sp. NPDC058375
GCACGGACTCTCCCGTCAGCATGGACGCGTCCACGGCGGAGGATCCCTCGACCACCGTCCCGTCCGTCGCGATCTTCTCCCCGGGGCGGACGACGAAGCGGTCGCCGACGGCGAGCGCGCTCGCCGGGACGCGTACCTCCCCGCCCGCCCTGAGCACGGCGACGTCCTTCGCCCCCAGGTGCATCAGCGCCCGCAGCGCCGCCCCGGACTTCCGCTTCGCCCGGGCCTCCAGGTAGCGGCCCAGCAGGATGAACGCGATGACCCCGGCCGCCACCTCCAGGTAGATCGTCGAGGTGGCGTCGGCGCGCGAGACGGTGAGGTCGAAACCGTGGCGCATACCGGGCATGCCCGCCTCGCCGAGGAACAGGGCCCACAGCGACCAGCCGAACGCGGCGAGCGTGCCGAGCGAGACCAGCGTGTCCATCGTCGCCGCCCCGTGCTTCGCGTTGGTCCAGGCGGCACGGTGGAACGGCAGACCGCCCCAGACGACGACGGGCGCGGCGAGCGTGAGGCTCAGCCACTGCCAGTAGTCGAACTGGAGCGCAGGGACCATGGCGAGCAGGACGACGGGGACGGCGAGCGCGGCGGAGACGACGAGACGCCGCCGGAGCGCGGGGAGGGAGGCATCCTGCTCCGCTTCGGCGTCCCGGGCGATGGAGTCGGGGGCGGCTTCCGATACGGGCTCCGCAGCGGATTCCGGCGCGGGCTCCAACGTGGGCTCCGGGGCGGACTCCGGCGTGGGCTCCGAGGCGGACTGCGGCGCGGGTTCCGGGGCGGCCTCCCGGGTGCCCTCAGGGGCGCGTGCGGGGGCCGGAACAGGCGGCTGGGCCACGGGGCGGGCCGTGTAGCCGGTCTTCTCGACCGTGGCGACGAGATCCCCCAGCTTCAGCCCCTCCCCGAAGGTGACGCGGGCCTTCTCGGTCGCGTAGTTCACCGTGGCGGTGACGCCGTCCATCCGGTTGAGCTTCTTCTCGACGCGGGCGGCGCACGAGGCGCAGGTCATCCCGCCGATCATGAGCTCGGCCTCGGAGGCGTCGGCGGCCGGGAAGTCGGCTGGTGCTGTGCTGGCCATGTCCGGAACTCCTGGAAAACGCAGATCGGGCCGTACCCCACCAGTATCGACTGGTGCGGCCGGCCCGACGGCGGACGGGTGGTGCGGCGGAGGGCCGGCGCTCAGGCGGCCGGGCCGAGAAGTTCGTAACCGGCCTCGTCCACGGCGGCCCGGACGGCGTCCTCGGCCAGCGGGGCCTTCGACACCACGGTGACCAGGCCGGTGGCGGCGACGGCGGCGACCGAGGTGACGCCCGCGATCCCGGAGATCTCCTCCGACACGGCCCCCTCGCAGTGGCCGCAGGTCATGCCCTTCACCTGGTAGACGGTGGTGACCGAGTCGGTCTGCTCGATCTGCACGTCGGCCGCACCGTCGTGGCAGGAGCCGGTGGGCGAGCAGCAGGAACCGGTGGACGGCGTGGTCTCTGTCTCGGCGGTCATGACGTTCTCCTCTTCGCGAACACGTTTCGGCGGTACGGGGCGGGGCGCGTGGGGCCGCAGAGGGCGCCGCGGCGCCCCGCCCTACCCATACTATACCCCTAGGGGGTATCGATGGTCTCCGGCGGTGCCGGGCGCGACGTGTCGTCGCCGACCAGGGGATCCAGATAGCGGAACATCACCGTCTTCAACTCCTGGATGCAGGCCGCGCGCTCCTCGCCCTCGTTGGCCATGATCAGGTCCAGTCCGGCCTTGAAGACCATGAAGGCCATCTCGGCGATGCGGTGGATCTGGGGGCCGGGCAGGTCCGGGAGGTAGTCGGCGAGCACCGATTCCACCCGCGTCAGCATCGTGGCGTGCAGCGTGTCGTGCGCCTCGGTGATCTGTCCGGGGATCTCCGAGCCGTGCATCAGGACGAAGAACGCCGGATTCTCGCAGTTGAAGGCGATCAGCGGGTCGAGGACGGCGTCCAGCATGCGGTCGAGCGGCAGGTCCGTGTGGCTCTGGGCGAAGGCGGCGCCGTAGGTGTCCCGCCAGCGGTCCAGCAGCCGGTCGCCGAGCTCGACGGCGATGGCCTCCTTGTTCGGGAAGAACTGGTAGAGCGTGCCCGGTGAGACCCCGGCTTCGCGGGCGATGGCGTTGGTGCTGGACGCGGTGTAGCCGCTGGTGCAGAAGACGTCGGCGGCGGCCCGGAGCAGCTGGGCGATACGGGCCTCGCCACGGGCCTGGCGGCGTCGCGGGCGGGCAGGGCCCGACGCCCCGCCGCCGGCCTCCGTGCCGCCCTCCGCGGTGGTGTTCGCGGCGGCGGGCTCGTCGACGGCTCCGTCTGCTCCGTCCGTTGCGGCGCCCTTGTTGGCTTTGGCCTCCGGCACGGTCAATCCCCAGCTCTCATGACGCGATTGACAAACGCGAGTGCTCGCTCGCATTCTAGAGAAACGCGAGCGACTACTCGTGTTTGCCACAATAAACGGCAACGACCGACCCATGCTGCCCTGCGCTGCCCGGGTCTCGGTGAAGGGGACACCGCACCATGCCCGAAGTCAACCGTTCCGCGCCGCCCCCGGTCGGCGGCTGGACCCGGTTCGTCACCGCCCGGCCACGGCTCGCGCTGCTGGCCGCGCTGGTGATCACCGCACTCGCCGTGTTCGCCGGGAGCGGGGTGGCGGACCGGATGGGCAGCGGCGGCTGGCAGGCCCCCGATGCCGAGTCGAGCTACGCGACCGAGGTGCTGGCGCGGGAGTTCCCCGCCTCCCAGCCCAACCTGCTCCTCCTGGTGGACAGCGGCTCGGTGACCGTCGACGACCCGGCGGTGGCCGCCGAGGCCGCCCGCCTCGTCGAGCGGCTGGAGGCCGAGCCGGGGATCTCGGGCGTCGGGTCGTACTGGGGGAGCGAATCGCCCGCGCTGCGCTCCGAGGACGGTCACGAGGCGATCATCGCTGCCCGGATCGGGGGCGACGAGACGACCGCCGGGGAGACCCTCGACCGGATAGCCCCGGCCTTCGCAGGGGAGCGGGGGCCGGTGACGGTCTCCCTCGGCGGGCCGGTCGCCGTGCAGCACGAGATGCAGACGATCATTCAGGAGGATCTGCTGCGGGCCGAGCTGATCGCCCTGCCGGTGACGCTCGTCCTGCTGGTCATGGTCTTCGGCAGCGCCGTCGCCGCGATGCTGCCGCTCGGCGTCGGCATCGTCGCCATCCTCGGCACCAACGCGGTACTGCGGGGCCTGACGGAGTTCACCGACGTCTCGGTCTTCGCCATGAACCTCACCACGGCGCTCGGCCTCGGACTCGCCATCGACTACGCCCTGTTCATCGTCCGCCGCTTCCGTGAGGAGCTGGCCGGCGGTGCGGACCCCCGGACGGCGGTGGGCACGACGCTGCGGACCGCCGGGCGTACGGTGCTGTTCTCCGCGCTGACCGTGGCGGTGTCCCTGTCGGCCATGCTCGTCTTCCCACAGTATTTCCTGCGGTCCTTCGCCTACGCCGGTATCGCCGTGGTCCTCCTGGCCGCCGCTGCCGCACTGATCCTGCTGCCCGCGGCGCTGGTCCTGCTCGGACACCGGATCAACTCGCTGGACCTGCGCCGACTGCTCCGCCGCCGGAGGAAGGCCACGACAGGCCCGGCAGGCGCGGCGGGCACGACGGCCGGGGCGGGCACGGCTTCCGGTGGCTCGGCGGCGGCCTCCGGCGAGGGCGCCGATGCGTCGCCGGGCCGGGGCTGGGCGCGGCTGGGTGCGCTGGTCATGCGCAGGGCGCCCGTCTTCGCCATCGTCACCACGGCCGGGCTCCTGCTGCTCGGACTGCCGTTCCTGGGCGTCAAGTTCGGCACGGCGGACGACCGTCAGCTGCCGGCCGGCGCGGAGTCCCGGATCGTCCAGGAACACATGCGCGACGGGTTCCCCGGCAGCCCCGGCGGGGGCCTGGAGGTGCTGGCCGAGGGGCAGGGTTCCCCCGCCGAGTACGCGGACCTGAAGGAGCGGATCGAGCGGCACCCGGGCGTCCAGCGGGTCGACGGCCCGGTGGCCGAGGGCCCCGTCGCCTACTACAGCGTGCTGCCCGAGGGCGAAGCGGTCGGCGAGGCGGCCCAGCAGCTCGTACGGGACCTGAGGTCCATGCCCCCCGCCTCCTCCCTCGACACCTCGGTGACGGGCACGGCGGCGGTCCTGGTCGACTCCAAGGACGCCATAGCCGACCGGCTGCCCTGGGCCCTGGCGATCATCGTGGTCGTGACCCTGCTCCTGGTCTTCCTGCTCACCGGCAGTGTGCTCATCCCGCTTCAGGCGGTCGTGCTCAACGCCCTCAGCCTGACCGCGATGTTCGGAGCGGTGGTCTGGGTCTTCCAGGACGGGAATCTCTCCGGGCTGCTCGCGTTCACCAGCACGGGCGACATCGAGACGACGCTGCCCGTCCTGATGTTCTGCGTGGCCTTCGGACTCTCCATGGACTACGGGGTCTTCCTGATATCCCGTATCAAGGAGGAGTACGACCGCACCGGCGACCACGAGCACTCCGTCACCTTCGGACTCCGCCATACCGGCGGACTGATCACCGCGGCCGCCGTCATCCTCGCCGTCGTGATGGTGGCCATCGGCACCTCACGGGTGACCAACACCAAGATGCTGGGGCTCGGCATCGCGCTGGCCGTCCTGATGGACGCCATGGTGGTGCGCAGTCTGCTGGTCCCCGCGGTGATGAAGCTGATGGGCCGCTCCACCTGGTGGGCCCCCGCGCCCCTGCGGGCCTTCCACCGCAGGTTCGGCCTCAGCGAAGGGGAAGCGGCCCCGGCCGGCGCCCCCGCTCCGGAGGCGGCGGGCGACCGGGGCGGCCCCGGGGGCGGGGAGCCCGCGGCGGAGTCCGCCCCCGAGACGTCCGCGCCCCTCGCCGAACGGCCCGAACGGCCCGAACGGCCCGAACCGGCCGAACCAGCCGAACCGGCCGAACCGGCGAGACGCTGACACCCGTTCCGGGGCGTTCGCCCTCAGGGGCTGGCCCGTCCCGGAACGCGGGGCGGGAAAGTCCTTCGGAAACAGCCCTCGGGGAGGCCGGGAATGCCCTCCAGGCGGGCCCCGGTGGGCCCGCTCGGCATCGAACGGGTGGGGCGGTGGGCCCGGTTCCCCCGCCCGGCCGGAAGGCGTCAGAGGGGCGCGGGCGGCCTCGGCAATAGGTCGTTGACCTGGGGTTTCATGCTCCGACTACCTAGAATTGCCCCATCGGAAAAGGGGGGCCCGGGGATGGACCGGCACGTACGCACAACCGACGATGTACTGGCGCTGATGGACGGGCTGTTCGCCCCGGGGGCGGACCGGTGGACGGGCGAGGGGGCGTCCTGGTGGGACGACTTCTACGCGGACCGTTCGAAGGAGGTGCCGTTCTTCGTGGACAAGCCCGACGAGAACCTCGACGCGTACCTCCGGCAGGGACTGATCGCCCCGGGCCGGGTGCTCGAACTCGGCTGCGGACCCGGCCGCAACGCGCTCCACCTGGCCTCGCTCGGCTTCGACGTCGACGCGGTCGACCTCTCCCCGGCGGCGCTGACCTGGGCCCGGGAGCGGGCCGACGAGGCGGGGGCCCACGGCGTCCGGTTCCACCACGGGGACGCGTTCGCCCTGACGGCGGAGGGGGCCGCCCTGGCAGGCCCCTACGACCTGATCTACGACTCCGGCTGCTTCCACCACCTGCCGCCCCACCGGCGGATCAGCTATCTCGCCCTCCTGGAGCGGTGCCTCGCGCCCGGCGGCCACTTCGCGCTCACCTGCTTCGCCGCCGGTGAGGGCGGGATGGGGTCGGAACTGCCGGACGCCGAGCTCTACCTGACGGGTGGTCTGCACGGCGGGCTCGCCTACACCGAAGACGAGCTGCGCCACGTCTTCTCCGGGCTGACGGAGATCGAGCTGCGCCGGATGAGCGACGAGTCACCCGAATCCCCGCGCTTCGGGGAGTCGTTCCTCTGGACGGCCCTCTTCCGCAGGGCCGCCGACCAGAGGTGACAGGGCGTCAGCGCCCCCGGTTGCGGGGGCGCGAGGCGACCCAGGCGCGGACGGTGTCTCCGTACCAGTACGGCTTCCCGTTCTTCACCTGGTCGGGCGGGGGCAGGAGGCCGTGCTTGCGATAGGAGCGGACGGTGTCCGGCTGGACCTGGATGTGCGCGGCAATGTCCTTGTAGGACCAGAGCGTTCTGTCCGTCATCGGTGACACCTTTCTGCACTTCCCGAGTCGACGATCACTCAGCCTGTGCTCGGTTGAACGACCCCGAGCGGCAGGCGGGGTGGGGCTGTCGACCGGCTGTGACAGAAAACCCGCGTAACGGAGATATGTGTGCCGAAACGGTTACTGCTGTGACAGAAAGGATGAAGTGCGGCTGGTGGTGACGGGCCGGCGGCGAGGGGCTCGGCCGCTGTCAGACCCGGGTGCCACGATGAAAGGCATGAGCACTGCCGAACGCCCGATGCCCCCGCTGGACGCCGACGAACGCGCCACCCTGGAGAGTTGGCTCGACTTCTACCGCGCCACCCTCGCCCAGAAATGCGCCGACCTGCCGGAGGAAGGGCTGCGCGAGGCGTCGGCGGCACCCTCGCCGATCACCCTGCTCGGACTGCTCCAGCATCTGGCCGAGGTCGAGCGGAACTGGTTCCGCCGGGTGCTCGCCCAGGAGGACGCCCCGCCGCTCTTCGCCCCTCCGGCCGGCGGTGGGGACGGGAGCCAGGGCCGTGAAGGAGGCTGGGAGCTCGCCGAGGGCGCCACCTATGAGCAGGCGCTCGCGCAGTGGGAGGGAGAAGTGGCGGCGGCCCGGGAGAACTGCGCGGGCCGGGCGATCGATGACACCAGCCCGTTCATGGGCGGACGGGTCACGCTGCGCTGGATCTACACCCACATGATCGGCGAGTACGCACGGCACTGCGGCCACGCCGACATCGTCCGCGAACGCGTCGACGGACGCACGGGAGTCTGACCCGGGGATTCTCTGGCCCGGGGCCCTCCTCTCCGGGGCCCTCCTCCCCGGGAACCTCCTGCCCGGGGATCTTCGGCCCGGGGATCTTCGGCCCGGGGGCCGCCCCGTCTCACCCGAGGGGCGAGCCGGGCCTTCCGCAGGAGCGGAGGAACTCCCGGGTGCGGCGCGCGATGGGCAACGGCTTGTCCGGCGGGCACGGATACATGTCCTGCTCCACGATCGCGAACAGGTCGACGTCCAGGGCGCGGGCCGCCTCCAGGACCGGTTCCAGGGCAGGAACCCCGCCGGGCGGCTCGCACATCACCCCCCGGGCCACGGCCGGGCCGAACGGCACCTCCTCCGCCACCACCGCCGCCAGGATCCCCGGGTCGACCTGCTTGAGATGGAGGTAGCCGATGCGTTCCCCGTACGTCTCGATGAGCTTGACGCTGTCGCCGCCGCAGTAGGCGTAGTGCCCGGTGTCCAGGCAGAGCGAGACGAGCTCCGGATCGGTGGCGTCGAGGAAGCGGTTGACGTTCTCCTCGGTGTCGATGTGGGTGTCGGCGTGCGGGTGGACGACGATCCGCAGCCCGAAGCGTTCCCGGACCTCCCGGCCCAGCCGCTCGGTCTGCGCGGTCAGGTCACGCCACTGCGCGGGCGTGAGTGTGCGGTCCTCCAGCACCTCGCCCGTCTTGTCGTCGCGCCAGAACGAGGGGATGACGACCAGGTGTTCGGCGCCCATGGCCCGGGTCAGCGCGGCGATGTCCGCGACATGCGCCCAGGTCCGGTCCCAGACGTCCGGGCCGTGGTGCAATCCGGTGAAAACGGTACCGGCGGAGACCGTGAGCCCCCGGTCGCGGGTCTCGTCGGCCAACCGGGCCGGGTCGGTGGGCAGATAGCCGTACGGGCCGAGCTCGATCCACTCGTACCCGGCCTCGGCCACCTCGTCGAGGAAGCGTCGCCAGGGCACCTGCTGCGGGTCGTCGGGGAACCACACGCCCCAGGAGTCGGGGGCCGAGCCGATGCGGATGCGGGCCGAGGAGCGGACGGAGGGGGTCATAACGCCCAGCCTCATGGCCCGTGCGGAAGAGTGTCAAGGGTTCGTCCGAATGTCCGGACAAAATGTTGACAGGGTTCCCGGGAGAGGGCTAGACCTGGGACCAGCCGGCCACCGGCGGGGCGAACCGGCGGGGCGAGCCGGTGGTGCGAAGGGATGGGCATGCCTGAGCCGTACGACGTGATCACCATGGGGCGGATCGGAGTGGACCTCTACCCGCTGGAGGTCGGCGTACCGCTCGCCCGGGTCGAGACGTTCGGCAAGTTCCTCGGCGGTTCCCCGGCGAACGTCGCGGTGGCGGCGGCCCGGCAGGGGCGGCGCACGGCCGTCATCACCCGCACCGGGCAGGATCCCTTCGGCGCGTACCTCCATCAGGAACTGGAGCGGTTCGGGGTGGACGACCGGTGGGTGACGCCCGTGCCGGAGTACCCGACCCCGGTCACCTTCTGCGAGATCTTCCCGCCGGACGACTTCCCGCTCTACTTCTACCGGCAGCCCAAGGCCCCCGACCTGGAGATCCACGCGCCGGACCTCGACCTGGCCGCGGTGCGCGACACCCGGATCTTCTGGATGACGGGCACCGGGCTCTGCGCCGAACCGAGCCGCTCCGCCACACTGGCCGCCCTCCGCGCCCGCAGCGAGAGCGCGGCGCGGGCCGACCGCCCGGCGGGCGCCCCGCGTACGGCGACCGTCTTCGACCTCGACTGGCGGCCCATGTTCTGGGACGGGGGCGACGACAGTGCCGAGGCGCCCGCGCGGTACCGGGAGGCGCTGGCCCATGCCACGGTCGCCGTCGGCAACGTCGACGAGTGCGCCATCGCGACCGGCGAACGCGAGCCGTACGCCGCCGCCCGGGCCCTGCTCGCGGCCGGGGTGGAGCTGGCCGTGGTCAAGCGGGGCCCGAAGGGCGTGCTCGCCGTGCACCGCGACGGCACCGCCGCCGACTGCCCGCCGCTGCCGGTGGAGGTGGTCAACGGCCTCGGCGCGGGCGACGCGTTCGGGGGTGCGCTCTGCCACGGCCTGCTCGCCGGGTGGCCGCTGGACCGCCTCGTGCGGTACGCGAACGCGGCCGGCGCGATCGTCGCCTCCCGGCTCGCCTGCTCCTCCGCGATGCCGTTTCCGGACGAGGTCGAGGCGGCCCTCGCGGCCGGCGCGGTCACGGCGGAGCTGGGTGCTCCGGCGGGCACCGGTGCGGCGACCGGCCCCGGCGCTCAGGCAACCACCGGCGTGGCGGTTGCCCCCGATGCCCCCGCGGCTCACCCGGGCGGCTCCGGCCCCGCGGCTCACCCAGCCGCTCCGGGCGGCCACGACGCCTCCGCGGGCCCTCGCACCGGGGCGGGCTCATGACGCCGCTCGCGCCCTCCCTCTCCGCCCTCGTCCGGCTGCGTGCCGAGCGTCCCGAAGCCGTTGCCGAGGCCGCCGCGCGACGGAAGCGGCGACGCCTGATCCGGCACCCCGGCGACCGGCTGATGATCATCGCGGCCGACCACCCCGCGCGCGGCGCGCTCGCCGTGGGGGACCGGCCCCTCGCCATGGCCAACCGCTTCGAGCTGCTGGAGCGGCTCTGCCTCGCCCTCTCCCGCCCCGGGGTCGACGGCGTGCTCGCATCCGCCGACGTCCTGGACGACCTCCTCCTGCTCGGAGCCCTGGAGGACAAGGTCGTGATGGGCTCGATGAACCGCGGCGGGCTGGCCGGCGCCGCGTTCGAGCTCGACGACCGGTTCACCGGCTACCGCCCCGGCGACCTGGTCCGGCACGGGTTCGACGCGGGGAAGCTGCTGCTGCGCATCGACCACGACGACCCCGGTTCGCTGGACACCCTGCACACCGCCGCCCGGACCATCGACGCGATGGCCGCGCACCGGCTGCCCGTCTTCGTCGAGCCGTTCCTCTGCCGCCGCGTCGACGGCCGCCTCCGCAACGACCTCGGCGCCGCCGCCGTCGCGACCTCCATCGCCATCGCGTCGGGCCTCGCCGGGACCTCCGCGTACACCTGGCTGAAGGTCCCCGTCACCGACGACCCCGACGCCATGGGCCGGGCGATGGAGGCGTCCACGCTGCCCGCCGTCCTGCTCGGCGGCGAGGTCGGCGACGACCAGGACGTGGCGTACGGGAAGTGGCGCGACGCGCTGCGGCTGCCCACGGTGCGGGGGCTGGTCGTGGGACGCTCGCTGCTCTACCCGGTCGACGGGGACGTGACGCTCGCCGTCGACACCGCCGTATCGCTGCTCCGCACGGGTAGGGAGGGGATATGACGACGCATCACCCCGACCAGGGACAGCACCGGGACCAGAACCAGGGCCAGGAGCCGCGCCGGTTCCATCTCCCGTCCGGCAGCGCCGCGCGCGGGGCGTACGCCGTCGACATCGATCCCGAGAGCGCCGGCTGGGACCGTTCCGCCCTGCGGGTTCTGGAGCTGGAGCCGGGCGGGGTTCATGAGTTCGTCACCGGCGGTAGTGAATGGATCGTCCTGCCGTTGGCCGGTGGCTGTACGGTGCATACGGCAGGTGAGACCTTTGAACTGCTGGGCCGGGAGAGCGTGTTCAGCGGGGTGTCCGACTTCGCCTACGTACCGCGCGACGCCCACGCACAGATCTCCTCCGGCGCAGGTGGCCGCTTCGCCCTGGCAGGAGCGAAGTGCGAGCGACGACTCCCCGCTCGCTACGGCCCCGCGCCGGAGGTACCCGTCGAGCTGCGGGGCTCCGGGACCTGCTCGCGGCAGGTGAACAACTTCGCCGCCGCCGACACCTTCGACTGCGACCGGCTGATCGCCGTCGAGGTCCTCACCCCGGGCGGCAACTGGTCCTCGTACCCGCCCCACAAGCACGACGAGCACGTCCCGGGCGAGGAGTGCGAGCTGGAGGAGATCTACTACTTCGAGGTGCAGGACGGCGGGCTCGGCTACCACCGGGTCTCCCCGTCGCGCGACGGCGGTACGGATGTCCTGGCCGAAGTCCGCAGCGGGGACGCGGTCCTGATCCCCGACGGCTGGCACGGCCCGTCCATCGCCCCGCCCGGCCGCACGCTGTACTACCTGAACGTGATGGCCGGGCCGGGGGAGGAGCGCGCCTGGCTGATCCGCGACCATCCCGACCACCGGTGGATCCGCGACACCTGGCCAGGCGAGCCGATCGACGCCAGACTCCCGCTCTACACGGCGCATCCGTCGCCCGGCCCGGAGGTAACGCCTTGAGCCCGACGAGTCCCGCGAGCCCTGAGAACCCCAAGCGCCCGGCCCCCGCCCGCCGTCTGACCACCGCTCAGGCCCTGGTCGCCTTCCTGGCCCGGCAGTACACCGAGCGTGACGGCCGCCGGCAGCGGCTGATCAGCGCCACCTGGGGCATCTTCGGCCACGGCAATGTCGCGGGCATCGGCCAGGCGCTCGTGGAGGCGGCCCACGGTGGAAACGGCACCGGCAACGGGGCCGGGCACCGCATGCCGTACCTCCAGGGCCGTAACGAACAGGCCATGGTGCACGCGGCCGTCGGGTACGCCCGCCAGTCGGGGCGGCTCTCCGCGCACGCGGTGACCACGTCCATCGGGCCCGGGGCCACCAACCTCGTCACCGGGGCCGCCCTCGCCACCATCAACCGGCTGCCCGTCCTGCTCCTGCCCGGCGACACCTTCGCGACCCGGCCCGCCGACCCCGTACTGCAACAGCTCGAAGTGCCGTACGCCGGTGACCTGTCCGTCAACGACTGTCTGCGCCCCGTCTCGCGCTACTTCGACCGGATCACCCGGCCGGAGGCGCTGATTCCGGCCGCCCTCCAGGCGATGCGGGTCCTCGCCGACCCGGCCGAGACCGGAGCCGTCACGCTCGCGCTGCCGCAGGACGTGCAGGCGGAGGCGTACGACTGGCCGGAGGAGTTCTTCGCCGAGCGCGACTGGCACATCCGCAGGCCCGCGCCCGACACGTACGAGCTGGAGACGGCGGTACGGGCGATCCGCTCCGCCCGCCGCCCGCTGATCGTCGCGGGCGGCGGGGTCCGGCACAGCGCCGCCGAGGAGACCCTCGCCGCGTTCAGCGCCGCCACCCGCATCCCGGTCGCCTCCACCCAGGCGGGCAAGGGAGCCCTGCGCCACGACCACCCGGCCGACGTCGGCGGCATCGGCCACACCGGCACCGCCACCGCCGACGAGCTGGCCCGCACCGCCGACCTGGTCATCGGCGTCGGCACCCGCTTCTCCGACTTCACCACCGCCTCCGGCACCCTCTTCGCCGACCCGGCCGTCCGCTTCCTCCACCTCAACATCACCGCCTTCGACGCCCACAAGCTGGCAGCCCTCCCCCTGGTCGCCGACGCCCGCGCGGGGCTGGAGGCGCTCACGGCGGCGCTCGCCGGACGCGGCTACCGGGTCGATCCGGCGTACGAGACGGAGTACACCGGCGCGAAGGAGGCGTGGGAGGAACAGGTCGAGGCATCCTTCGCCACCCCCGACCCCACCGCACGCCCCACCCAGACCCAGATCCTCGGCCTCCTGGACGCCCTGGTCACCGAGGACGACATCCTCATCAACGCCGCGGGCTCCCTCCCCGGTGACCTGCACAAACTCTGGCGGACCCGCTCCCGCGACCAGTACCACGTCGAGTACGGCTACTCCTGCATGGGCTACGAGATCCCGGCCGCGATCGGCGTCCTCCTCGCCACCGCGACCCACGAGCGGCCCCGCCCCGTCTGGGCCCTCGTCGGCGACGGCACGTACCTCATGAACCCCACCGAGATCGTCACCGCCGTCCAGGAGAACCTGCCGCTGAAGCTGCTGATCCTCCAGAACCACGGGTACGCCTCCATCGGCGGCCTCTCCGAGTCGGTCGGCGCCGAGGGCTTCGGCACCGCCTACCGCCACCGCGACGCCGACGGCGGCTTCACCGGCCCGCCGCTCCCCGTCGACCTGGCCGCCAACGCGGCCTCCCTCGGCATGCGGGTCCTGCGCGCCTCCACCGTCGACGACCTGCGCAAAGCCCTCTCCGAGGCCCGCGACGCCGACGGTCCCACTTGTGTCTACGTCGAGACCGAAACGCCCGACACAGTGTCGGGCCCCCCTCCGGCACAGGCGTGGTGGGATGTTCCGGTAGCCGAAACCGCGAGCCGACCGGCGGCGGTGAAGGCCCGGGAGGAGTACGACCGGCAGGTCGCCGCCCGACGCCGCCACCTGTGAAGCCCTGCCTGAACGCCTGAACCGGCCCCCACGCCTGCCCGAAGTCTGAAGGAGTACGTCATGACGAAGACCGTCAACCACTGGATCGGCGGCAAGACAGTGGAGGGCACGTCGGGCCAGTACGGTCCCGTCACCGACCCGGCCACCGGCGCGGTCACCACGCAGGTGGCGCTCGCCTCCACGGAGGAGGTCGACGCGGCCGTGGCGGCGGCCAAGGCCGCGTACGCGACGTGGGGCACCTCCTCGCTCGCCCAGCGCACCACGGTCCTCTTCCGCTACCGGGCGCTGCTGGACGCCCACCGCGACGACATCGCCGCGCTGATCACCGCCGAGCACGGCAAGGTGCACTCGGACGCGCTCGGCGAGGTCGCCCGGGGTCTGGAGATCGTCGAGCTGGCGTGCGGGATCACCACCCAGCTCAAGGGCGAGCTGTCCACCCAGGTCTCCAACCGGGTCGACGTCTCGTCCATCCGCCAGTCGCTCGGCGTGGTCGCGGGCATCACACCGTTCAACTTCCCGGCCATGGTGCCGATGTGGATGTTCCCGCTGGCCATCGCCTGCGGCAACACGTTCGTGCTGAAGCCGAGCGAGAAGGACCCCTCGGCCGCCAACCTGCTGGCCGAGCTGGCCTCGGAGGCGGGCCTTCCGGACGGCGTCCTCAACGTCCTGCACGGTGACAAGGTCGCGGTCGACGGCCTGCTCAACCACCCCGACGTGGCCGCCGTCTCCTTCGTCGGCTCCACCCCCATCGCCCGCTACATCCACGCCACCGCCTCCGCCAACGGCAAGCGTGTCCAGGCGCTCGGCGGCGCGAAGAACCACATGCTCGTCCTCCCGGACGCCGACCTGGACGCGGCCGCCGACGCGGCGGTCTCGGCGGCGTACGGCTCGGCGGGCGAGCGCTGCATGGCGATCTCCGCCGTCGTCGCGGTCGGCGCGATCGGCGACGAGCTGGTGGCCAAGATCCGCGAGCGCGCCGAGAAGATCACGATCGGCCCCGGCAACGACCCCGCCTCCGAGATGGGCCCTCTGATCACCGCCGCCCACCGCGACAAGGTCGCCTCCTACGTCACGGGCGCGGCCGCCCAGGGCGCGGAGGTCGTCCTCGACGGCACGGGCCACACGGTGGAGGGCTTCGAGGACGGCCACTGGATCGGCCTGTCCCTCCTGGACAAGGTCTCCACCGACTCCGACGCGTACAAGGACGAGATCTTCGGCCCGGTGCTGTGCGTGCTCCGCGTGGAGACGTACGAGGACGGCGTCGCCCTCATGAACGCCTCGCCGTTCGGCAACGGCACCGCGATCTTCACCCGCGACGGCGGCGCGGCCCGCCGCTTCCAGCTGGAGGTCGAGGCCGGCATGGTCGGCGTCAACGTCCCGATCCCGGTCCCGGTGGGCTACCACTCCTTCGGCGGCTGGAAGGACTCGCTCTTCGGCGACCACCACATCTACGGCAACGACGGCGTGCACTTCTACACCCGCGGCAAGGTCGTCACCACCCGCTGGCCCGACCCGGCCGACGCCCCGGCCGGCGTCGACCTGGGCTTCCCGCGCAACCACTGACCGCCCTGACGTCCTGACACGCTGACGCTAGCCTCCGCCCGCCCGTGGCCACGACGCCACGGGCGGGCGATTTGGTGATTGTCGTACCCTTCGTGGACTTGTGGTGTGCGGGGCGAGGGGGAGACACCGTGATTCGGGTTGTCGTCGTGGACGACGAGCCGCTGGTCCGTTCGGGCCTGCGGGCGATCCTCGGGTCGGCGGCGGACATCGATGTGGTGGCCGACTGCGGCGGCGGGGACGCGGCGGGGGCGGTCGCCCGCCACCGGCCGGACGTGCTGCTGCTGGACATCCGGATGCCCGACGTGGACGGCCTGACCGTGCTGGCGCAGGTCGCCGCCATGACACCGGCCCCGGCGGTCGCGATGCTGACGACGTTCGACGCGGGGGAGTACGTGGAGACGGCCCTGCGCGCCGGGGCGGCGGGCTTCCTGATGAAGAACTCCTCGCCCGAGCAACTGATCCACGCCGTACGGGTGCTGGCCGGCGGCGGCCGGATCCTCGCCGCCGAGGCCACGGCCCCGGTCATCGGCGCGTACCTCGCCTCCGCCGCCACGCGTGACGCGGCCCGCCGGGTGGAGGCCCTGACCGAACGGGAACGCCAAGTGCTCGCCCTGGTCAGCCGCGGCCTCTCCAACCGCGACATCGCCGGGCGGCTGCATCTGGCACACGGCACGGTGAAGGACCACGTCAGCTCGGTGCTCGCGAAGCTGGGCGGAGTCAACCGCGTCCAGGCCGCCGTCGTCGCCGACCGCGCGGGAATGACCGACCCGCCGCCGGTACGCGGGGACGACCGGCCCGCCGGTACGGGGGCGATGAACGCCGACGTACGGGAACGGGGCCTGTGAGCACCGAGGCACCGGCGCGGCAGCGGCCGAGCGGGCGACCGCCGAAGCCGCGCCCGGCCCCCGGTGCCCGGCCCCTGCGACGGGTGAGGTCGGCCGCACTCCCCGTGGGCGTGGCCGCCCTCGACGGGCTGGTCGTCAACGCCGTCCACGCGGGCCCGGTCCTGTGGGGCGCCCTCGCCGCCGCCGGGGCGCTCGTCCTGCGGCGGCGGCAGCCCGAACTGGCGCTGGCCGCAGGCATCCCCGGGCTCTACCTCGGCCATCTGGCGTTCGCGCCGCTGATCGCCCTGTACTTCCTCGCCGTCCACCGCCGCAGCGCCGTCCCCGGAGCCGTGGGCGCGGTGCTGGTCGCGCTGGCGCAGTTCCTCCCCCTCCCGCTCGGGGACATCACGCTGCTCCGGCTCGACCACGACATCGTGCTGCAGGCGCTCGACTCCTGCGCGCTGGGCGTCGGCGCCTTCGTGCTGGGCCGGTCGTCCCGGCAGCGGCGGGAGAGGCTGCGCGAGATCACGGAGGGCCGGGAGCGGGAACACCGCCTGCTGGCGCAGCACACGCTGGCCACCGAACGGGCCCGGCTGGCCCGGGAGATGCACGATGTGGTCGCCCACAAGGTCAGCCTCATCAGCCTCCAGGCGGGGGCGCTCCAGGTGACGGAGCCCGGCGCGGCGGCCGTCCGGGAGACCGCGGGAGTGATCCGAGAACTGTCGGTGGACACCCTCACCGAACTCCAGCACCTGGTGGGCGTGTTGCGCGCGGACGGCGGGAACACCGGCGGCCTGGTCCCGCAGCCGCGCCTCGCCGACCTGGGCGGACTGATCGAGGAGAGCGCCCTGCCGGTCGAGCTGAGGCTGGGCGACCTCGACGGCCCGCTTCCCGAGGCGGTGGAGCGTGCCGCGTACCGGACGGTGCAGGAAGCCCTCACCAACGTACGCAAGCACGCCCCCGGGGCCAGGGCCGAGGTGCGGGTGGGGCCGGCCGGCGGGCGGCTGCACGTGGAGGTGCGCAACACCGCCGCCGGCCGGAGCGCCGTCCCGCCGGGGCTGCCCGCCGGCGGGAACGGCCTGGTCGGCCTGCGGGAACGGGCACAGCTCCTCGGCGGCTCGTTCACCTCCGGACCGCTGCCCGGCGGCGGATTCCTCGTCCGCGCCGAGTTCCCGGTCTGACCGGCCCCCGCGTCGTACGTACGGTCGTGACTGGACCGGCCTCCTTCGTACGTACGGCCGTGACTAACCGTCCGTACGGGGCATGACTAGCCGTCCGTGCGCGAGGCCTGCCGGAGCAGCTCCTCCGGCAGCCCGGCCCGGGCTCCGACGACCTCGATGCCGAGCAGACGCCCCGCCTCGTCGAAGTCGAGGTTCAGGTCCGCGCCGCCGGGGGAGTCGAGGGTGAACTGCCGGACGGCCGTGCCGTCGGCGATGTGCGCCACAAGCGAGACGTACGCGACGTCGTTCTCGTGGTCGTACTCGATGTGCATGGGTTCCCTTCCGTTCCGCTCCACGAGGGAGGGGGTCAGTTGCGGCCGACGGACACGACGTTGCCGGCTTTGTTGACCACGACCCAGATCTTCCCGCTGACGTACTTCCAGGTGCCGGCCGACTTGCCCTTGGTCTTCTTGCCGTTCTTCACCGTACGCGCGACCATCTCCTGGCTGATGCCCCGCTGGGCCATCCGCTGCGCGGCGTGCTTGGAGATGCTCTTGACGCCGGTGGAGAGCAGCAGGCGCCCGGCGACGATGGCGAGCGGGATGAACCACGCCGGGTCGGCGACCACGGGGTACGCGGTGTTCGGCCCGGGGCGCACGGTCTGGACGAGCGCGCCGCCCTCGACGCGGTAATCGGTGGGCACGGCCTCGCCGGCGGCGTCCTTCGCCCACGGCGCGTCGAAGGTGCCGAGGTAGGTGTCCCCCTGGCTGACCAGGACGCTGCCGTCCTCCAGGTGCTCGGTCACCGCGTCGGGGGGCAGGTCGAGCGGGAACCGGTACTCGGTCGGCGCCTGGGCGTCCCGCAGGGTGACCAGGGCCCGCACGCCGTCCCGGTTCGGCTGCACCGCGAGGTCGAAGCCCTCCTCGGCGTCGGCGTACACGACGGTCCCGCCGGTGCTGCGCGCGGCCGAGGAGTGCGCGCCGCCGGGCAGGCCGAACCGTACGGTGTCCTCGCCGTAGGTGGACTCCACCGAGCCGTCGGCGGTGGCGGGAGCGGTGATCCGCGCGGTGTGCGCGTCGGCGGGGACCTCGAAGCGGGTGGCGCCGCCGTCGAGCGCGGTTCCGGGGACGAGGTCCGCGGTCCCGGTGACGCGCTCCACCGCTTCGGCGGCCTGCACGACCCGGGCGGTGGAGACGCTGTCGGCCTGGGCGGCCGTCGCGGTGAGGAGGACGGCACCGGCGGTGCAGCCGGCCACGAGTATCCGGGCGATGCCGCGGTGGCGTCGGAGGGAACGATCGGTGGTGCGAGACATGTGTGTCCTTGCTGCCGGCCCGGGGACGGGCCCGTGGTGAACATCGACGCAGAGAAGCCTGGCAGCGGCCCCCGGCCCGGGGAATCCGCCCGGCGGCGGTGGACGACCCCCGCCGGTCGGCGGGGGCGAACCGGTAGGAAGGGGGCGGGCGTAGGACGTGGGAAGAGTCGGCGGGACCGCGGACGGACCGCCGCGGAGAACGAGATGCCCGGCCCCGGACCCGTACCGCATCCAGGGCCCGTGAACACCCCGCCCCTCCCGCCCCGTTACGAGATCCGCGCGCTCCACACCGCCACCACCGTCACCGTCTACCAGGCGTACCGCCCCGCCATCGGGCTGCCCGCCGCGCGCGACGGGCGGTTCCCCGCCGAGTGGAAGCGGGACCGGATGACGTGGATCAAGCCCAGCTTCCTGTGGATGATGTACCGGGATCCCGAACGCGACCTGGACCTGAACCCGCTGCCGTACCGCTCGCTGCAACTGGGGCTGAGCGGCGAGGCGTCCCGGCGGTACGCGGACGAGTGGACCGTCTCCGTACGCGATGTCACCCCGCTCGCCCGCGAGGTGCACGCGGCGGTCCGGGCGGGGGAGCGGGAGCGGGCGGCCGCCCTGCTGCCCGTGGAGACGCCGCTCGACCTCGCCGCGTCCCGGCCGGTGCCGGACGCCCTGCCGGAGCCGGCCAGGTGACTTTCGGCAGTGCCGGGAGGCGTTGGGTGTCCGTAACCTCGCCTTCGTGAACAGCTTCTCCCTCGTGAACAGGGTTTCCGGTGGCTCCGGCAGGAGGCCCACCGAAGGCCGGGGATCCGGCCTTCGGTGGGTGGCCCCCGGCGGTCTGCTGGTGCCCGCCATCGCGGCGTTCGGCGCGCTGAGCCTGGTGGGGTGGTGGTGGGGCCTGCCCACCGCGCTCGCCGCGTTCGCCGCCGGGCGGGGGCCCGTCAGCTCCGTCCTGGCCCGCCTCGGCGTCGACAACCGGGCCGCGGCCGCCGTCGTCGCGCACGAGGCCGGCCTCCTGCCCCCACCACCGCCCGAGCAGCGCTGAGACGAGCAGACCGGCGGGGCGGCCCAGCACCAGGAGCACCGCGGTGACGACCGCCCCGCCGAGCAGGGCGCCGGCGACCACGTCGTGCGGGTAGTGGACCCCCACCAGGACCCGCAGCAGCGCCGCCGCCACCGCCACCGGCAGGGTCACCGCGGCCAGCCGCGGCCGCCGGACGGCCAGCCCGACCGCGAGGGCGGCGGCCAGCGTGGCGTGGTTGCTCGGGAACGACCAGTCGCCCGGCTCGGGGCACGCGGCGAGCGCGGTCGCGCCGTCCACCGCCCGGCACGGCCGCTCCTCGTCGACGACCAGCTTCAACGCCTCGCTGACGGCGTACGCCACCACCGTCCCGACGCCGATCAGCACGGCCCCCGCCACCGCGCCCGGATCCCTTCGGCGCAGGGCCGCCCAGCAGACGCCGAGCAGCAGCAGCCCGAGGACGATCAGCGTGGCCTCCGAGGACAGCTCCAGGAGGTGCCCCACCCACTCCGGGGCGTCGCCGACCGCCTCCGTCAGCGCGCGGTAGGCGGAGACGGACGCCCCGTCCGTGACCTCGGTCGGACCGGGTTGCCCCAGGCCGCCGGGCGACAGCACCCCGGTGCCGGCCGCCGCCGTCGCCAGCAGCGTGGCCGACCCGAACAGCCGGAGGGGCCAGTGGTGTTGATGTGTGTGCTTTGCCATGCGGCGAACGTATGAAGGCGACGCGGTCCGGCGCGGGGGCCGAACGGCAGGAGCGACCCCCGACGAACGTCAGGGTTGACTCCCGTCCGTGTCGTCCCCGAACTCCCACGCCAGCATCGCGAACCGCCCGTCGGCCCTCGCCCCCGCCGCCTCGTACGTCGCGAGCGCCGCCTCGTTGTCCGGCTCCACGCCGACCCACACGTCGTAGCACCCGCGCTCCAGGGCGAGGTCCACCAGCGCCCGCGTCAGGGCCTTGCCGATGCCCCGGCGGCGGAACGGTTCGTCGACGCCGAGTTCGTACAGGCACATCTCCGTGCCCTTGTCCGGGTGCAGCATCTCGATGCCCGAGACGAAGCCCGCCGGGACGCCGTCCACGTACGCGATCAGCATCACGTGGCCGTCCGCGGCGAGGAAGCGGGCCGCCCACTCCGCGCGGGGCTGGGCGTCGAAGAGACGGCCGGCGGCCAGGAGCTCCCCGACGGTCGAAGCGGGGCGAATGTCCACAAGGGCCTCCCGAGGGCAGGAACTCCGTACCGCGTCCGGAGTACGGGCGAGGCGCACCGTACCTCTCAGGGAGGCCGCGTACCTCACCCTGGCGGCATTCAACCGGCTTGCGTCCTCCGTTTAGGGTCGAGGGATGGAGACCCCTACTGCTCGATGGCGGCGCCTGCTGCCCCGTACCCCTGGCCGGTGGGCCGCGGTCGGCGCCGCGCTCGCCGTGCTCGTGGGCGGCGGCACCTGGTCCGCCGTCGCCGACGACGGCTCGCCCGCCGTGCAGCGCGAGGACCGGACGCTGCGCATGGACGGGGTGCCGATCGACACCTCGTTCTTCCACGCCAAGGGTTCCGGTAAGCGGCCCGCCGTGCTCATCGGGCACGGCTTCGGCGGCAGCAAGAACGACGTCCGGGCGCAGGCCGAGAAGCTGGCCGCCGATGGGTACGCCGTGCTGACCTGGTCGGCGCGCGGCTTCGGCGAGTCCGGCGGGGAGATCTCCCTCAACGCCCCGGACCACGAGGTCAAGGACGTCTCCCGGCTCATCGACTGGCTGGCCGAGCGGCCCGAGGTGGAGCTGGACGGCAAGGGCGACCCCCGGGTCGGTCTCACCGGGGCCTCCTACGGCGGGGCCGTCTCCCTGCTCGCCGCCGGGCACGACGAGCGCGTCGACGCCGTCGCGCCCCTGATCACCTACTGGAACCTCGCCGACGCCCTCTTCCCCGATGGCGTCTTCAAGAAGCTCTGGGCCGGGATCTTCATCACCACCGGCGGCGGCTGCGAGCGGTTCGAGAAGCAGCTCTGCGAGATGTACGAGCGCGTCGCCGTCAGCGGCAAGCCCGACGCCGAGGCCGTCAAGCTGCTCACCGAGCGCTCGCCGTCCGCCGTCGCCGACCGCATCAAGGTGCCCTCGCTGCTCCTCCAGGGGCAGTCCGACTCCCTCTTCCCGCTCGGCCAGGCCGACGCCATGCAGAAGGCCATCAGCGCCAACGGCGCACCCGTCTCCGTCGACTGGATCGCGGGCGGGCACGACGGCGGCGACAGCGAGACCGGACGCGTCGAAGGGCGGGTCGGGGACTGGTTCGACCGGTACCTCAAGGAGGACACCGGCACCGGCACCGGGCCCGCCTTCCGCGTCAGCCGTACCGGAGGCGTCGACTCCACCGACGGGGCCGCCCTCCTGCGCGGCGCGAGCAGCGACACCTACCCGGGGTTGCGCAGCGGCGGCCGGGACATCGCGCTCGGCGGCGGGACCAAGACCTTCCGCAACCCGGCCGGGGCCGCCCCGCCCGCCATCTCCGCCGTGCCCGGCGTCGGCGGCGGACTCGCCCAGCTCTCCTCCCTCGGCGTCGGGCTCTCGCTCGACTTCCCGGGACAGTTCGGCCGGTTCGAGTCGGCCCCGCTGGACAGCTCCGTACGCGTCACCGGCACGCCCACCGCGAAGGTGACGGTGAAGGCGAACGGCGACCGTGACGCGGTGCTCTTCGGCAAGGTGTACGACGTGTCGCCGGACGGCAGGCAGCAGGTGCTGCCCCACCAGCTCGTCGCCCCCTACCGGATCACCCCCGACCAGCAGGGCAAGCCGATCGAGCTGGCCCTGCCCGCCGTGGACCACGAGTTCGACGCCGGGCACCGGATGCGGCTCGTCTTCTCCGCGACCGACCTCGGCTACGCGTCCCCCGCCGAGCCCGCCACGTACAGCGTCACCGCAGACGGACCGCTGACCGTCCCCACCGCGCCCGCCGTGACGACCGCCGCGGCCGCTCTCCCGTGGTGGACCTGGGGCCTCCCGGCCGCCGCCCTCGTCATCGCGGCCGCGCTCCTGATCACCGCCCGGCGGCGGACCGCGACGCCCGCCCCGGACCCCGCTCTCGCCGACGTACCGCTCCAGATCACCGGGCTCTCGAAGAAGTACGCGAAGTCCGTCGACCGGTACGCCGTGCGCGAGCTGTCCTTCCGCGTCGAGAAGGGCCAGGTGCTCGGGCTCCTCGGACCGAACGGCGCGGGCAAGACGACCACGTTGCGCATGCTCATGGGGCTCATCACCCCGGACGAGGGCGAGATCCGCGTCTTCGGGCAGGCCATCCGGCCGGGAGCCCCGGTGCTGTCCCGGGTCGGGGCGTTCGTCGAGGGTGCGGGCTTCCTGCCCCACCTCTCCGGGCGCGCCAACCTCGACCTGTACTGGCAGGCCACCGGACGCCCCGCCGAGGACGCGCACATCGACGAGGCCCTGGAGATCGCGGGCCTCGGGGACGCGCTCGCCCGTGCGGTACGGACGTACTCCCAGGGCATGCGGCAGCGGCTCGCCATCGCCCAGGCCATGCTCGGTATGCCGGACCTGCTGATCCTCGACGAGCCGACCAACGGGCTCGACCCGCCGCAGATCCGCGAGATGCGGGACGTGATGATCCGGTACGCGGCCGGGGGCCGGACCGTCATCGTCTCCAGCCACCTCCTCTCCGAGGTCGAGCAGTCCTGCACCCACCTGGTCGTCATGGACCGGGGCCGGCTCGTGCAGGCCGGTCCGGTCGCCGAGATCACCGGTTCCGGCGACATGATCCTGGTGACCACGGCCGATGAGGTGTCCGAGCCGCTCGCGGAGAAGGTCGCCGCCCTGCCCGGCATCGGCTCCGCCGTCCCCACCGACGACGGGCACGGGCTCCTCGTCCGCCTGGACGGGGCCACCACCTCGCGGCTCGTCGCCGACCTGGTCCGGCTCGACGTCCCGGTCACCGGCGTCGGCCCGCACCGCCGCCTGGAGGACGCCTTCCTCACCCTGATCTCCCAAGGAGCAGCATGAGCGCCCCCGTCCAGCCCCCCGAGGCCCGGGTGGAGACCGACCACCCGGAGGCCGCGGGCTACCGCGCCGGGCGCACGCTGCCCCTGCGCGTCGAGGCCATGCGGCAGTTGCGCCGCCGCCGCACCCTGCTCATGGGCGGGGTCCTCGCCGCCCTCCCCTTCATCCTGATCATCGCCTTCGCCATCGGCGGCACGCCGGACGGCGAGGACGGCGGCGGGGGAGGCGGCCCTGGCGGGGGCGGCGGCCGGATCAACCTGATGGACGTGGCGACCGAGTCCGCCGCGAACTTCGCCGCCACCTCGCTGTTCGTCTCGGCCGGATTCCTGCTCGTGGTGCCGGTGGCCCTGTTCTGCGGGGACACCGTCGCCTCCGAGGCGAGCTGGTCCTCCCTGCGCTATCTGCTCGCCGCGCCCGTGCCGCGCGTACGGCTGCTGTGGTCCAAGCTCGTCGTCGCGCTCGGCTTCAGCCTCGCCGCGATGGTGCTGCTGCCGGTCGTCGCGCTGGCGGCGGGGACGGCGGTCTACGGGTGGGGGCCGCTGAAACTGCCCACCGGGGGAGCGCTGGCCGCCGGGGACACGGTGCCGCGCCTCGCGATCGTCGTGGCGTTCATCTTCGTCTCCCAACTGGTCACCGCCGGGCTGGCGTTCTGGTTGTCCACGAAGACGGACGCCCCGCTCGGCGCGGTCGGTGGGGCGGTCGGCCTCACCATCGTCGGCAACGTCCTCGACGCGGTCACCGCGCTCGGCTCCTGGCGCGATTTCCTGCCCGCGCACTGGCAGTTCGCCTGGGCCGACGCGCTCCAGCCGCAGTTGGAGTGGGGCGGCATGATCAAGGGCACGGCCGTATCAGTGACCTATGCCCTGCTCCTGTTCGCGCTGGCCTTCCGCGGGTTCAGTCGTAAGGACATCGTGTCCTGAACCTGATGTTCCGCCGGTTTCCTGCCCGCTGTTGCCGCATCGAGATGGTTCCGCAACGCTTTCGTCGACTCCGGTCGGCGGCCCCGTACGTCACATTCACAGATGTCGAGGACACCGTGACGACGTGGGGGGTTACGCATGAACCAGGTCAGCCGACGACATGAGAAGCGGGCAGGAGGACGGGCGGAGTACCGGGCAGGAGGACGGGCGGGGGCCGCGGCGCTCCTCCTGGTCGGCGCCGTGCTCCTCACCGCCTGCGGCGGCGGCAGCGGGTCGGACGGCACGCCCGACCTCAGCTCGGGCAAGCGCCAGGGGCAGGGGCAGAGCTCGACCGGCGGCGGACAGCCCGCGCCGGACGCGGTGGCGCCCGAGAACGGCCGGTCGGCCGCCCCGGGGGGAGACGCCGAGGCCGGGGCCTCCGCCGTGCCGGACCCCGAGGCGCCCGACTACCTCTCCACCTTCGCCCTGGACGTGGACACCGCCAGTTACGGATACGCGCGCCGCACCCTCGGCGACGGCAGGCTGCCCGACGCCGGGGACGTACGCCCCGAGGAGTTCGTCAACAGCTTCCGCCAGGGGTACGAACGGCCGAAGGGCAACGGCTTCTCGGTGAACGTCGACGGGGCGCGCATCGGCTCCGGCAAGGGCGGGGGCGGTGGAACCGGAGCCTCCGACTGGTCGCTGCTCCGCGTCGGTCTGGCCACGAAGACCGCGCCGCCCGTCGCCGAACGGCCGCCCGCCGCGCTCACGTTCGTCGTCGACATCTCGGGGTCCATGTCCGAGACCGGCCGCCTGGACCTGGTCAGGGAGTCCCTGACCCTCCTCACCGACGAACTGCGCGACGACGACTCCATCGCCCTGGTCACCTTCAGCAACGAGGCCGAGACCCGCCTGCCGATGACCCGCATCGAGGGCAACCGGAATCGGATCAAGGGCGTTGTGGCGCAGATGCAGCCGGCCCAGTCCACCAACGTGGAGGCGGGCATCACCCTCGGCTACGAGGAGTCGGTCGACGGCCACCGCGAAGGCGTCACCAACCGGGTGGTGCTCCTCTCCGACGCCCTCGCCAACACCGGTGACACCGAGGCCGAGTCCATCCTGAAGAGGATCGAATCGGCCCGCCGCGAGTTCGGGATCACCCTCTTCGGCGTCGGCGTCGGCAGCGACTACGGCGACGCGTTCATGGAGCAGCTCACCAACAAGGGCGACGGGAACACCACGTACGTCGGTGACGAGGCGCAGGCCCGCAAGGTCTTCGTCGACCAGCTGCCCGCCCACCTCGAAATCCGGGCCCGCGACGCCAAGGCCCAGGTGGCGTTCGACCGCAAGACCGTGCAGCAGTTCCGGCTGATCGGCTACGAGAACCGCAAGGTCGCCGACGAGGACTTCCGCGACGACAGCGTCGACGGCGGCGAGGTCGGCCCCGGCCACACGGTGACCGCCCTGTATGCCGTACGGCTGCGCGAGGGCGCGTCCGGCACGGTGGCCAGGGCGACGGTCCGCTGGCTCGACCCCAAGACCCGTAAGGCCCAGGAGGAGACCGGAACCGTCACGACCGGGGCGGTCGACGGAACCCTCTGGGGCGGCGAGAGCGACCGGCTCCAAGTCGCGGCCGTGGCCGCCTTCTTCGCCGACCGGCTGCGCGGAGGCGACCTGCCCGGCGCACCGGGTCTCGGCGAACTCGCCTCCCGCGCATCCGGGTTGGCGGAGTCCACCGAGGACAGCGCGGTGGAGAAGCTGGCCACGGCCATCGGCCAGGCGGACCGGCTCCAGCGCGGAGCCGGCACGGACGACGCGCCGGAACCGAGCGAGGGCGAGATCGGCTGAGACGGACCGCCCGCGCCCGCGCCGGGGCTGCCCGCACCGGCCCCCGCCCGCACCGGGCCCGGTGCGGGCGCGGCGGGCCGCACGGTCGTCGCTCGAAAATGCGTCCTGCGAACCGGCCTCCCGGGCGATGATGTCCGCCATGACCTCCCTCCTCCTGGTGCTCGCCACGATCGTCACCGGCCTCTACGCGGGCTTCATGCTGACCTTCCTGACCGGGATCATGCCCGGCCTCGCCGACCTGACGGACGAGCAGTTCGCCGCAGCCATGCGCCGCTTCAACGAGAAGGTCCCGGGCCCGGTCTTCCTGGTCCTGTTCCTGGGCGTCGTCGCGCTGCCCGCCGCCGCGTACTTCACCGGCCTCGGCGAGCACGACGAAGGGGCGGGACCGGCCATCCTGGCGGCGCTGATCTGCTCGGTCATCGGTCACCTGATCACCGTGATCGGGAACATCCCGCTCAACAACGCCCTCGCCGCCTCCGAGGGCGGCGACGACAGCGCGGCCCGCGCGGCCTTCGAGTCCCGCTGGAACACGCTGCACCGGGTGCGTACGGCGCTTTCGCTGGCGGCGTTCGTGCTGCTGGTCGTCGCGCTGTAAGTCACCACCGGGTACGGCGTACGTCACCACCGGGGTGCGGCGTGCGTCACCACCGGGGTGCGGCGTACGTCACCACCGGGGTGCGGCGTGCGTCACCACCGGGGTGCGGCGTACGTCACCACCGGGGTACGGCGTACGTCACCACCGGGGTACGGCGGCGGGGCTACCGGCCGCTGTCGGCCTCGGCCCGCCCCGGGTGGCGGGGGCCCAGCAGCACCACGAGGGCCGCCTTCCCGGGCACGGGCGCGTCGATCTGCCGCCAGCCGGTCCGCTCGTACAGGCGCAGCGCCGCCTCGGCCCGCGTGGAGGTCAGCAGCCAGCACCGGCCGTCCGGGGCGGGCTCCGTCACCGCCTCCAGCAGCGCCGCGCCCAGCCCCGCACCATGGGCCTCGGGCGCGACCGCCAGCTCGTTCACCTCCAGCGCCCCGCAGAGCCAGGCCCGCGTACGCCCGGCCCCGAGAGCCTCGGCGACCTGCCCGTAGCTGCGGTCGGCCGGAAAGACCTCCGGGGTGGTCCAGGCCGTGGCGAAGCCGGTCACCGCCCCCTCGGCCGTCGCGACCGCCGCCGTGAACCCGGGCCGCAGCGCGTCCCGTGCGAGCCGCTGCGCATAGGCGCCGGCCTCCGCCGGATCCTCGTTCCAGGGCGGGCCCGCGAACGCCCTGGCGTACACGTCGCGGATTCCCTCGGCGTACCGGATCACCTCGCCGGCCCGCACCGTTCGTACCTCGGTCGTCATCGCCCCGTCCCTCGGGTCTCGTCGGCGGACCCGCGGGTGGCCATCGGAACCGGGTGGCGGCCTCGGCCGCCGGCCCGGGTGCGGAGGGTCCGGCTCCCGCTCATCCGGAGAGCGCGAGCCGGACCGCCGCCCGGGTCAGACGTTGGGCACCTTGAGCCGGTCCCAACTGCTCTTTCCGGGAATGCCGTCCGCGTCGCCTCCCGAGTAGCCCAGCTTGCGCTGCCAGGCAGCGTACGACTTCCGGTCGGCCTCGGACCAGGCCGGGCCGGGGCCCACCGTGTACCGGCCGCAGCCCTCGGCCACCAGACGCTTGCCCATCGCCGTGACGATCGCGCTGTTACGGCCCACCTTGAAGAACGCGGCCCCCGGGAACGGCTCGTACGTCGGCTTCGGCGGCGGCTCCGAAGGGCCGTCCGGGGAGCCGTCCAGCCGCTTGCCGATCCGGGTGCGCATCGAGTTCATCGTGAAGCCGCGCGGATCGATCTTGCCCGGCTGCCACTCCAGATGCCCGATCACGGAGCGCTGCGACCAGCGGTGCGCCCGGCAGACGGCGGCGGCGGCCCGCTCGATCGCCAGCAGCTGGGCCGCCGGCCAAGGGTCTTTGCCGTCGCCGAGGTTGACGCACTCGAAGCCGTAGAAGTGCCGGTTGCCGTCGGTGTTGGCCTCGTTGTCCGGGGGCAGCGCCTTCTCCGCGATGACGGCGCGCAGCACGTCGTCGTCGCCGAGCCCGGCGTGGTTGGCCCGCCCGTTCCCCACGAGGTGGACGGTCCCGTCCTTGGCGATGACCCCGTGGCAGAGCGGGCCGGGCAGGGCGGAGTGGCCGTTGTAGCAGAGCTCGACCGAGGACGCGGTGCCCGAGGTGACGGTGTGATGGATCATCACTCCGTGCGCCGGGCCCCAGGGGCCTTTGTGGTTGCGGTTGTTGGTACGCCAGCTTCGGTGCTCGACGACGTGGAGGCCTTCGTCGCGGAGGGCTTTGAGCAGCTTGTCGGCGGACAGCGGCGTCGCCATCGCGGGGCTCCTTTCCCTGATGGTGCGTAGTTCACGCGGGCGCTTCGGTGTGCGGGCGGCGGACCGGCGGGGTGGACGGCGGCGCTGGGCCGCGTCCGCCCGCCGGGTGACGGGGCGGTCGGGAGCGCCCTGCGGCGAGGGGTTCCGCCTTTCGGGCCCACCTGATCGATTTGCCCGCTCCTATGCCCTGACGAACGTCCCGTCGGGCGGAAGGTTTCACCGCGCTCGAACTCCCGTCCGGGTATGTCCGAACTCCTGCCCGAAGGTCTCGTGCCTCGTCCTACTCCCGCTGTCGTATGCGGCCGGACGGTCCGCCTCCTACCGTGAGGGGGTGATGACCTTGGACCGCCTGGCCGCTCGGGCGCGGGCGCTGCCGCCGATCGTCGCGGATCTGCTGGTGGTGGCGGTGGTGGGCGTGTTCACCACCGCCGACGCGGCCGTCAACGAGCCCGGCTACCGGCAGGCCGACGCGCTGACCTGGACCCTCCTCGTGGTCTCGCTGGCGGCGCTCGCCTGCCGCCGCCGTTGGCCCGTTCCGGTGGTCTGCGTGACCGGGGCGGCCTGCGCCGGGTGGGCGCTGCACGGGCACATCGGCGAGCTGCTGAACCTCCCGGTGATCGTGGCGCTGTACACCGTCGCGGTGCTGGGCGACCGCCGGCGCACCCTGTGGACCGGGGCGATCGCCGCGACGGTCTCGGGCGCGGTGGCGCTGAAGGTCGGCCGGGACGTGGTCAACCCGCAGGGGCTGCCCGTCCTGGAGATGGTCTGGCCGCTCGTCCCGCTGCTCCTGGGCGAGGTGGTGCGGACCCGCCGGGAGCTGCTGGCGGAGTACGCGGCGCGCGCCGCCCGGGCCGAGGAGGACCGCGAGCGGGAGGCGGCCCGCCGGGTCCGCCAGGAGCGGGTGCGGGTCGCCCGGGAGATCCACGACATCCTCGCGCACACGGTGAGTGCGATGACCGTGCAGGCCGGGGTGGCCCTCGACGCGCTGGACGCCGCGCCGGAGGTGTCGCGGCAGGCGATGACCCAGGTGCGCGCCTCGGGCAAGGAAGCCGTACGGGAACTGCGCGCCACGCTGTCCGTCCTGCGCGCGGCGGAGTCCACGGCCCCGGCTCCCCGCCTCGACCAGCTGGACGAGCTGGTCGCCGGGGTCGAGGCCGGCGGGGTGCGGGTCAGCCTGCGGCGGGACACGGGGGACGCCGCCCTGCCCGCCGTCGTCGAGGCCACGGCGTACCGGATCGTGCAGGAGGCGCTGACCAACGTGGTGAAGCACTCCGCGGCGCGCCACGCCGCCGTGTCGGTGACCCGCGACGCCGGCCGGCTGACCGTCGAGATCGTGGACGAGGGCCCGCCGGCGCGACCGCCCGCCGCCCCCCTGACCGAGCGGGGCTTCGGCCTGATCGGCATGCGGGAGCGGGCGGTCGCGGTGGGCGGCGGCGTCCGTTACGGTCCGGAGCCGGGCGGCGGATTCCGTGTCCACGCCGAACTGCCGACGGAGGAAGCGGCCCCGTGACCGAGCAGCAGACAGACCGTGGGGAGAGGACGATGCCGGCGCCCGTCCGCGTGGTCCTCGCCGACGACCAGACCGTCGTACGGGCCGGCTTCCGGGCCCTCCTCGACCTCACCGACGACCTGGTCGTCGTCGCCGAGGCGGCCGACGGGGCCCGGGCCGTCGAGGCGGTCCGCACGACCCGCCCGGACGTCGTGCTGATGGACGTCCGGATGCCCGGCGTCGACGGCCTGGAGGCCACCCGCCGGATCGCCGAGGACCGCTCCCTGGACCGGGTCCGGGTGGTCATGCTCACCACGTACCAGGTCGACGCGTACGTCTTCGAGGCCCTCCGGCACGGGGCTGCGGGCTTCCTGCTCAAGGACATCGAGCCGGATGACCTGCGCACCGCGATCCGCACGGTCGCGGCGGGCCGGTCCCTGCTCGCCCCCGCCGTCACCCGCCAGGTGATCGAGGAGTTCGCCCGGCTGAAGGCCCCCGAGGCGGCGGGCGCCGAACGGCTCGCGGTGCTCACCGGCCGGGAGCGCGAGGTGATGGCGCTGGTCGCCGCCGGGCTGTCCAACGAGGAGATCGGCCGGGAGCTGATCATGAGCCCGCTGACCGCGAAGACCCACGTCAGCCGGACCATGACGAAACTGGGCGCCCGCGACCGGGCCCAGCTGGTGGTCCTCGCCTACGAAACGGGCCTGGTCAGGGCCGGGGGCCGCTGACCGTACTCCGGCGGGAGCAGTCCCCGCCTCCCGCCGGAGGATTCGCGATTCCGAGCCCGCTCGTAGCGTCGGCCGCATGATCGAAGCAACGGAACTCACCAAACGCTACGGCGGGCGGGCCGCCGTCGACCGGCTGTCGTTCACCGTCCGGCCCGGCCGGGTGACCGGTTTCCTCGGACCGAACGGCGCCGGGAAATCGACCACCATGCGCCTGATCCTCGGCCTGGACTCCGCGAGCGCGGGACGCGTCACCGTGGGCGGGAAGGCCTACGCCGACCTGCCCGTACCCCTGCGGGCGGTCGGCTCGCTGCTGGACGCCAAGGGCGTCCACGGCGGCCGCTCCGCCTACCACCACCTGGCCGGGCTCGCCGCGAGCAACGGCATCCCGCGCCACCGCGTGGAGGAGGTGCTCGACCTGGTCGGGCTGCCCGTGGAGACGGCCCGCCGCCGCACCAAGGGCTTCTCGCTCGGCATGGGCCAGCGGCTCGGGATCGCGGCGGCGCTGATCGGGGATCCCGAGGTCCTGATCCTCGACGAACCGGTCAACGGCCTCGACACCGAGGGCATCCGCTGGATCCGGGGACTCATGAAGTCCCTGGCGGCGGAGGGCCGCACGGTCTTCCTCTCCAGCCACCTCATGAGCGAGATGGAGCTGACGGCCGACCACATCGTCGTGATCGGACAGGGCCGGCTCCTCGCGGACACGACCATGCGCGACTTCATCGAGACCAACTCCCGCGCCCACACGCTCGTACGGTCCCCTGAACCGGAGAAGCTCCGGGCCCTGCTGGAGACGGCGGGGGCACAGGTCCGCCTGGACGCCGGGGGCGGCTGGCGGGTCGACGGGCCCGACGCCGCGACGATCGGCGACCTCGCCCGCGACCGGGGCATCGCCGTCCACGAACTCACCCCGGCCCACTCCTCCTTGGAAGAGGTCTACACAGAGCTCTCGCGGTCCTCGGTGGAGTACCGGACCGCCGGCCGGAAGGAGACAGTCCGATGACAACACCCGTTCTCGGATCCCAGGCCCTCGCCTACGAATGGATCAAGTTCCGCAGCGTGCGCTCCACGGTGTGGACGACGGTGGCGACCGCCGTACTGCCCGTTCTGGGCGCGGCGTTCGTCGCCACGAGCGGAAGCCTCCAGTCCGACGACACGGTCCTGGGCGGCAGCCTCACGCTCTCCGTCGTCGCCCAGATGCTGGCGGCGGTGGTGGGTGCGCTGGTGATGACGGGGGAGTACAGCAGCGGCACCATCCGCACGACGTTCGCGGCCCGCCCCCGCCGGGGCACGGTCCTCGCCGCCAAGGCCACACTGGTCGCGGGCCTGATGTACGTCCTCGCCCTGACGTCCTGCACGGTCGCCTACCTCGTCGGGGACGCCCTGCTGCCGGAGGGCCGGTACGCCCAGGGCGAGCCGCTGCCCGCCCTGTTCGGGATCGCCGCGTCCTTCGCGGTGGCCGCGGTGCTCGGCCTCGCCGTCGGCACCCTCGTACGCCACTCCGCCGGGGCGGTCACCACGGTGATCGGGCTGCTGCTCCTGCCGTCCCTGTTCGGCCCTCTCTTCGGCGACGCGGAGCGCTGGGTCGCCGGACTCTCCCCGACGGCCGCCCTGGAGAAGCTCACCCAGACCTCCGACGCCTCCGCCGGCACCGTGGGCAGCCTCGGCCCCTGGCCCTCCCTGCTCCTGGTGGCCTCCTGCACGGCGGCGCTCGCCCTCGCGGCCCTGGCGCTGCTCCGGCGGCGGGACGTGTGAGGGAGAGGTGCCTTCGGGCCACCTGTCCAAGTCCCCTCTTGACAACGCGACCTGGAGTGAAGAACATATACCTCACATTGGAAAGTCTGTGCCCCTTGAGCACTCGCCCCGAATCCTGACACCCGGTTCATTTCCGAGTGGGCGCGATCCCGGCGCGAGCGAGGACTTTCCCGAAAGGCCCGGAGATCTCCGGGCCTTTTTTCTTTGCGCCGCCACGGGCCCCGGCCCGGAGTCGGTGTTGCCGTCATGCGCTTTTGACCCCATGTTCTGACCCATGTGAGGAGACGGAATGACGCAGGGCAACGGGAAGACAGCAATCGTGACCGGGGCGACCAGCGGTATAGGTCTGGCCGTCGCGCACCATCTCGGCACCCTCGGATATCGCGTCTTCATCTGCGCGCGCAGTGCCGACGCCGTGAAACTGACGGTGGAGCAGCTGCGGTCCGCGGGACACGAAGCCGACGGAACCGACTGCGACGTCCGTTCCTCCGAGCAGGTGCGCGCCATGGTGAGCGCCGCCGTGGACCGCTTCGGCACCGTCGACGTCCTGGTCAACAACGCCGGAACCGGGGGCGGCGGGGTGACCGCCGACCTCACCGACGAGGCCTGGAACACCGTCATCGACACGAACCTCAACAGCGTCTTCCGGGTCACCCGGGACGTGCTGTCGGTGGGCGGTCTGCGGGACCGGAGCTGGGGCCGGATCGTCAACATCGCCTCCACCGCCGGAAAGCAGGGCGTCGTCCTGGCCTCGCCCTATTCCGCCTCCAAGCACGGCGTGGTCGGGTTCACCAAGTCCCTCGGCAACGAGCTGGCGAAGACGGGCATCACCGTGAACGCCGTCTGCCCGGGGTACGTCGAGACGCCGATGGCCGAGCGGGTGCGCAGCGGATACGCGGCGGCGTGGGAGACCACCGAGGACGACATCCTCGAACGGTTCCAGGCCAAGATCCCGCTCGGCCGCTACTCCACCGCCGAGGAGGTGGCGGGCATGGTCGGCTACCTCGTCAGCGACACGGCCGCCTCGGTGACCGCCCAGGCCATCAACGTCTGCGGCGGCCTCGGCAACTTCTGACACCAAGGAGAATTCCCATGAAGTACACGGCGTTTCTCGGCGTCAGGTTCGAACCGGAGTGGTTCGTGATGAGCTCGTCCGAACGCGACGCGTTCGAGGCGGAACATCTCTTTCCCATCCTCGGAAAACACGCCCAGTTTCTTGAGATCAGGCCGTTCCGCGCCAGTGCCTTCGGAACCCGGCACACGAACTTCTTCCTCGTGCAATTCGACGACGTCGACGACTACAGCGGCCTCATCGAGTCGCTCAGCGAAAGCCCGCTGATGAGCCGTCGCTACGTCACCATCACCGACAACCACATCGGCATCGAGGAGAAGTATTACGCCGATCGCGACGCGTAACCGCACCGTCACGTGTTCACCCCTACACGGGAGCAAGCATGACCAGAATCGGCATCATTCTCGGCTCCACCCGGCCGGGGCGCAGCGGTGAAGCGGTGGCCCGGTGGGTCCTCGACATCGCCGGACGCCGCGACGACGCGGAGTACGAGCTCATCGACATCGCCGAGCAGGCGCTGCCCCACTTCGACGAGCCGATCCCTCCGATGGCCGGCGCCTACACCCACCCGCACACCCTCGCCTGGGCGGAGCGCGTCCAGCGGCTGGACGGGTTCGTCTTCGTGACGCCCGAGTACAACCACTCGGTGCCCGGAGCGCTCAAGAACGCGATCGACTTCCTCTTCGCGGAGTGGGGCGACAAGGCGGCCGGGTTCGTCGGCTACGGGCCCACCGGAGCCACCCGCGCCGTCGAGCACCTGCGGCTGATCATGTCCGAGCTCAAGGTCGCCACCGTACGCGCCCAGGCGACGCTGACCTTCGCCACCGACTTCGCCGACCACGCGACGTTCCGGCCCGCCGAGGAGAGCGCGGCCACGGTCGAGGCGGTCCTCGACCAGGTCGTCGCCTGGAGCGAGGCCCTGGAGCCGGTACGGCGGAAGGCGGGGCAGGACCGATGACCGCCGACCCGAAGCTGAACGCGCAGGTGATCGTGGCCGGAGCGGGACCGACCGGCCTCATGACGGCGGGTGAACTCCGCCTCGGCGGCGCCGAGGTGATCGTCCTCGACCGGTTGGCCGAGCCCGTGAGCGAGTCCCGCGGACTCGGCTTCACCGCCCGCGCCACCGAAGTGCTCGACCAGCGCGGTCTGCTGGCGGACTTCGGCAACCCCGAGATCAGCGCCAAGGGCCACTTCGGCGGCATCGAACTCGACTACTCCGTCCTGCCCGACGGCCACTTCGGCGTCCGCAACGTCGAGCAGACCGAGACCGAGGCGGTGCTGACCCGCTGGGCCACCGGCCTCGGTGCCCGGATCCTGCGCGGCCACGAGGTCCTCGCCGTCACCCAGCAGGACACGTTCGTCGAGGTCGAGGTCTCCGCACCGGACGGCCCGCGCGTGCTGCGCTGCTCCTACCTCGTCGGCGCCGACGGCGGGCGCAGCACCGTACGCAGGGCCGTGGGCATCGGTTTCCCCGGGCAGGACGCCACCTGCGAGATGTTCCTCGCCGACGTCGCCGGAGCGTCCATCCGGCCGCGGTTCATCGGCGAGCGGGTGAGCGGCGGCATGGTCATGGCCGCCCGCCTCGGCGACGACCTCGACCGGGTCATCGTCTGCGAACGCGGCACCCGGCCCGGCGAACGCACCGCCCCGCCCTCCTTCGACGAGGTGGCCGGCGCCTGGCAGCGGCTCACCGGCGAGGACATCGGCCACGGCGAGGCCCGCTGGATCAGCTCCTTCACCGACGCCTCCCGGCTGGCCGACCGCTACCGCCTGGGACGGGTCCTGCTGGCCGGCGACGCGGCCCACATCCACCTGCCCGCGGGCGGTCAGGGGCTCAGCGTCGGGGTGCAGGACGCCGTCAACCTCGGCTGGAAACTCGCCGCCGTCGTGACCGGACGCAGTGGCCCCGAACTGCTCGACACCTACCACGAGGAGCGGCACCCGGTGGGGGAGCGGGTGCTGACCAACACCCGTGCCCAGGGCTTCCTCTACCTCGGCGGCACGGAGGTCGAGCCGCTGCGCGCCGTCTTCGGCGAACTGCTCGGCAACGACGACGTCGCCCGGCATCTGGCCGGGATGGTCACGGGCTTCGACGTCCGCTACGACGTCGGCGAAGGGAGCCACCCGCTCCTCGGGCTGCGGATGCCGCCCTGCGAACTGCTGGGCGGCGACGGTCCCACGACCACCACGCGCCTGCTGCACGCGGGCCGCGGCGTGCTGCTCGACCTCGCCGACGACGCCGCCGTACGCCGGACCGCCGCAGGCTGGGCGGCCCACGTCGACGTCGTCACGGCGACCTCGGCGGACGAGCGGCTCGCCGCCACGGGCGCGGTGCTGCTGCGCCCGGACGGTCACGTGGCCTGGGCGTCCCCCGACGGCGGAGACCTCGCCGGGGCGCTGACGACCTGGTTCGGCCCCGGCCCGGCCGCGTAACCGCGTCACCCCGGCCCCGCACGCCTGACACCCGGCCCCGCCCCCACCGCAGCCGGCCCCCGACCGGGCCGCAGAGATACGAGGAAGGCCATGCACACCACCCTGATCGTCGCCCGCCTGGACCCCACGTCGATCGACGACGTCGGCGGCCTCTTCGCCGAGTTCGACCGCACGGAGATGCCGCACCGCATGGGCACGCTGCGTCGACAGCTCTTCAGCTACCAGGGGCTGTACTTCCACCTCCAGGACTTCGCCTCCGAGGACGGCTCCGAGCGGATCGCCGAAGCCCGTTCGCACCCCCTGTTCACGGGGATCAGCGACGACCTGAAGCAGCACATCACCGCGTACGACCCCGCGACCTGGCGCTCGCCCGCGGACGCGATGGCACAGCGCTTCTACCACTGGGAACAGGAATCCTGAAAGGACACGACGGATGACCATCACGGCGTTCACCCTCGACGACCTCAAGAAGGCGCTGTTCAGCGCCGCCGGCGCCGACGAAGGCATCGACATGGAGGGCGACATCCTGGACCGGTCGTTCACCGAACTCGGTTACGACTCGCTCGCCCTCCTGGAGACGGCGGCCCTCATCTCCCGGGAGTACGGCATCGCGCTGGAGGACGACGCCGTCACCGCCGTCACCACCCCCCGCGAACTCATCGCGCTGATCACCTCCGCATGAGCGCGGCCGCCCGAGAAACCCCGTTCCCGAACCAGCCGGGAGGCACCATGTCCGGACCCCAGCTCCACGAAGTCGAACACGAGATCACGGTCGACGCCTCGGCGAAGGCCGTCTACGGGCTGCTGGAGGAGGTGGAGAACTGGCCGCAGATCTTCCCCCCGAGCGTCCTCGTCGAGCGCGTCGAACGCGAGGGCGAACACGAGCGGATACGGATCTGGGCGACGGCCAACGGCGCGGCGAAGACCTGGACCTCCCGCAGGCGGCTGGTCCCCGCCGAGGGCCGTATCGAGTTCCGCCAGGAGGTGTCCAGCCCGCCGGTCGCCGCGATGGGCGGCACCTGGATCGTCGAGCCGCTGGGTGAGGAACGCTGCCGGGTGCGGCTGCTCCACGACTACCGGGCGGTGGACGACGACCCCGCGGCGCTGGAGTGGATCTCCACCGCAGTCGACCGCAACAGCCGGGCGGAGCTGGGCGCGCTCAAGGCCGAGGCCGAGGCCGTGCTCCACGGCTCCCAGACGCGCCTCGTGTTCGAGGACACCACCCGGATCGCCGGGCGGGCCGAGGACGTCTACGCGTTCATCGACGAGGCGAACCGGTGGCCGGAACGCCTGCCGCACGTCGCGCGGGTGAACTTCACGGACGACGACGGGCTCCAGCTGCTGGAGATGGACACCCGGGCCGTCGACGGCTCCACCCACACCACCACATCGGTACGGGTGTGCCTCGCGCCGGACCGCATCCACTACAAGCAGACGCAGCTGCCCGCGCTGATGACGCTGCACACCGGGCAGTGGCGGTTCGAGGAGGACGCCGACGGGGTGCTCGCCACCTCGCAGCACACCGTCTCCATCAACGAGGCCAACATCGCGGCGGTCCTCGGCCCGGACGCGACCCTGGACGACGCCCGGGCGATGGTGCGCAAGGCCCTGGGCACCAACAGCCTGAGCACCCTCGCCCACGCCAAGGCGCACGTCGAGGGCAGCGCTCCATGACCCCGCGCGGCGGCCGCCCGGGGCCCGGACGGTGACCCCGCCCGGCCCGGCCGCAGCCGCGCACGTCACGGTGGTGGGGGCCGGCCCGGTCGGGCTGCTGCTGGCGGGCGACCTGCGCCGGCACGGCGTACGGGTCAGTCTCGTCGACCGGCTGGCCGCCCCGATGACCGAGTCGCGGGCCTCCCAGCTCAACGCCCGCACCATGGAGATCCTCGGCCTGCGGGGGCTCCTGGAGGCGTTCGGCGACCTGACGCACGAGCCGCTCGGCCACTTCGGGGGGCAGTCGTTCCGGGCCGAGGGGGGAGACAGCCGCTACCCGGGCAACTGGAAGACGCCCCAGTTCCGTACCGAAGCGGTGCTGGGTCAGTGGGCCGCCGCCCTGGGCGTGGAGCTGCACCGGGAACACGAACTCCACGCGCTCACCGTCACGGACGAGGGCGTGGCCGCCCGGTTCCGTACCCCCCACGGGCCCCGGACCCTGCACGCCTCCCATGTGGTGGGGTGCGACGGGGCCGGCAGCACGGTCCGGCGGCTCGCGGGCATCGGCCTCGACGTCACCGCCCCGACCCGGGAGCTGCTGCGCGCCGACATCGCCGGGGCGGACGTGCCCGCCTACCGCTTCGAGCAGTTCCCCGGCGGCTTCGCCACCTCGGCCCGGCGGCCCGACGGGGTGACCCGGGTGATGGTGCACGCCGCCGGCCGGCTCCCGGGCGGCCGCACCGGGCCGCCGCCGTTCGACGAGATCGCGACGGTGTGGGAGGAGGTCACCGGCCACAGCATCGCCGGTGCGACGGCGAGCTGGACCGACGCGTTCGACGACGGCTGCGCCCAGGCCACCCGCTACCGCAGGGGGCGGGTGCTGCTCGCCGGGGACGCGGCCCATACGCACATGCCGGTCGGCGGCCAGGCACTCAACCTCGGCCTCCAGGACGCGGCGAACCTCGGCTGGAAGCTCGCGGCCCAGGTGCACGGCTGGGCCCCGCCCGGACTGCTCGACAGCTATCACGCCGAACGCCACCCCGTCGCACGGCGGGTGATCGGGAACGTGAGCGCCCAGGGGCTGCTGCTGTTCGGCGGCGAAGGGGCGCAACCGGTCCGCCGGGTGCTCGCCGGACTGCTGGCCGAGCCCGGGGCCCGCGCCCTCGTCGACGCCATGATCAGCGGACTCGACGTGCGCTACGACGTGGGCGCGGGCGAGGACCCGCTGCTCGGCGCGCGGCTCCCCGACATCGACCTCACCGTGAACGGTGAGCCCACCACGGCCGCCCGGCTCCTCGCCGGCGGCCGGGGCGTCCTGCTCTCCCTGTCCCCCCACGGGCACGACGACTCCGCCGCACCCGTCGCGGAACCGGCCCGGGGGCGGGACGGCCGGGTGCGCGTGGTCGCGGCCGAGGGGCCCGCGGACCTCGAAGGAGCCACCGCGCTCCTCGTACGCCCCGACGGGCACGTCGTCTGGACCGACCGGGCGCAGACGCCCCTGCACCACGCCCTGGACCGCTGGTTCGGCACCGCCGCCGCGGCCTCCCGGGTCTGAGCACGCGCACATCCGTATCCGCATCACCGCCCTGCCGGTAGGCCCCCGCACGTTCGGCAGCGCATTCCTGACGTATCTCCGGAAGGAAGAATCATGAGGCGACGAGTCGTCATCACCGGCATCGGGGTGCTGGCACCGGGAGGGGTCGGCACCAAGAGCTTCTGGGCTCTGATCAGTGAGGGGCGCACCGCGACCAGAACGCTGTCCCGCTTCGATCCGGCGCCCTACCGCTCCCGGGTCGCGGCCGAGATCGATTTCCACCCGCAGGAACACGGGCTGCGCGCCCAGGAGATCCGCCGGATGGACCGGGCCGCCCAGTTCGCCGTGGTCGCCACCCGGGAGGCGCTGGCCGACAGCGGACTGGAGCTCTCCGAGATCGACCCGCACCGGATCGGCGTCACCATCGGCAACGCCGTCGGGGCCACCACCAGCCTGGAGGACGAGTACCGGGTGGTCAGCGACGACGGGGCGGCGCACCTGGTCGACCACACGTACGCGACACCGCACCTGTACGACTACCTCGTGCCCAGCTCGATCGCCGCCGAGGTCGCCTGGTCGGCCGGGGCGGAGGGGCCGGGCACGGTGGTGTCCACCGGCTGCACCTCGGGGATCGACGCGGTCGGGCACGCCGTCGAGCTGATCCGCGACGGAGCCGCCGACGTGATGATCACCGGCGCGACCGAGGCGCCGATCTCGCCCATCACCGTGGCGTGCTTCGACGCGATCAAGGCCACCAGCGTCTTCAACGACGACCCCGAGCACGCGTCGCGCCCCTACGACAGCACCCGTAACGGCTTCGTCCTCGGCGAGGGGGCCGCGGGCTTCGTCCTGGAGGAGTACACCAGCGCGCGCAGGCGCGGGGCGACGATCTACGCCGAGATCACCGGCTACGCGAGCCGCAGCAACGCCTACCACATGACCGGACTGCGGGCGGACGGCGTCGAGATGGCCGAGGCGATCACCTCGGCGCTCGACGAGTCCCGGCTCGCCCCGTCCGACCTCGACTACGTCAACGCCCACGGGTCGGGCACCAAGCAGAACGACCGGCACGAGACGGCGGCGTTCAAGCGCAGCCTCGGCGAGCACGCCCACCGGGTGCCGGTGAGCTCCATCAAGTCGATGGTGGGCCACTCGCTCGGGGCGATCGGCTCCATCGAGATCGCCGCTTCCGCGCTGGCGATCAAGGAGAACGTCGTACCGCCCACCGCCAACCTGCACCAACAGGACCCCGAACTGGACCTGGACTACGTCCCGTTGACCGCCCGCGACTGGCGCACCGACCGGGTGCTCACGGTCGGCAGCGGATTCGGCGGATTCCAGAGCGCGATGGTCCTGACCGACCCGGAGAGGGGTGCCGCGTGACCGCCGCAGCAGCAGTGACCGGACTGGGCGTCATCGCGCCCAACGGCGAAGGCACCGAGGCCTACTGGAAGTCGACGCTGGCCGGCGTCAGCGGCATCGGCGAGCTCACCCGGTTCGACGCCGCCGACTACCCGGCGAAACTGGCGGGCGAGGTGCGGTTCGACGCCGCCGCGCACCTGTCGAGCCGCCTCATCCCGCAGACCGACCACATGACCCGGCTCTCCCTGGCCGCCGCCGACTGGGCGCTGGCCGACGCCGGCATCACCCCCTCGGAGCTGCCCGACTTCAGCACCGGCGTGATCACCGCCGCGACCGCCGGAGGGTTCGAGTTCGGCCAGCGCGAGCTGGAGAACCTGTGGAGCAAGGGGCCCAAGTACGTCAGCGCGTACCAGTCCTACGCCTGGTTCTACGCCGTCAACACCGGTCAGATCTCCATCCAGCACGGGATGCGGGGGCCCAGCGGAGTCGTCGTCAGCGACCAGGCGGGCGGCCTCGACGCCCTCGCCCAGTCCCGCCGGCAGATCCGCAAGGGCACCCGGCTGATCATCTCCGGCGGGGTGGACGGTTCGCTCTGCCCCTGGGGCTGGGTGGCGCAGATGGCGGGGGGCCGGATGAGCACCTCCCGGGATCCCGAGGACGCCTACCTCCCCTTCGACGCGCGGGCCGCCGGGCACGTCCCGGGCGAGGGCGGCGCCCTGCTCGTACTGGAGGACGCGGAATCCGCGCGACGGCGGGGCGCCGAGGTGTACGGGGAGATCGCCGGGTACGGCGCGACGATGGATCCCCGGCCGGGCAGCGGGCGCGAGCCCGGGCTGCGCCGGGCGCTCGCCTCCGCGCTGGAGGACGCCGGGACCGCCCCGGAGGAGGTGGACGTCGTCTTCGCGGACGCCGCCGCCGTGCCGGAACTCGACCGGATCGAGGCCGACGCGCTGAGCGCGCTGTTCGGCGCGGGCGGGGTGGCGGTCACCGCTCCGAAGACGATGACCGGACGCCTGGCCGCCGGAGCCGCCCCGCTCGACGTCGCCGCCGCGCTCCTGTCGATCCGCGACGGCGTCATCCCGCCCACGGTCAACGTCAGCCGCGCCGACGGCTACGACCTCGACCTGGTCACCGAGGCCCGCCGCACCCCGGTGCGTACGGCCGTCGTCCTCGCCCGGGGCCACGGCGGGTTCAACTCCGCGGTCGTGGTGCGGGGAACGGCGAAGTGACCCCACCCCCATCCGGCCACCCACGTCCCGACAACGCCCCATCCACGCCCCATTCACGTCTTCGAACAGGACGGACGCATGAGCAAGCAGTTCGGCATCGATGATCTCAAGCGGATTCTCCGGGAGGGCGCGGGCGGCGGCAGCGCGCTGGAGGCCGACATCCTCGACACCACCTTCGAGGATCTCGGATACGACTCGCTCGCCCTGCTGGAGACCGGCAGCCGCATCGGGCGGGAGTACGGCCTGGAGTTCGAGGACTCGGCACTCGTCGACATCGACACCCCGCGCGACCTGGTCCGGGTCGTCAACGCCCACCTTCTGGACCACTCCGCCACCAGCTGACCCGAGGAGATCCGTATGGCGACGCTCACCATCCCCAGCACCGGCATCGATCCCTACGCCGACGAGTCGATCCTCTCGCCCTACGAGGACTACCGACGGCTGCGCGACCTCGGACCGGTGGTCTGGCTGGAGGCCCACCAGGTCTTCGCGGCCGCCCGGTACCGAGAGGTCTACGACGCGCTCCACGATCCGACGACCTTCTCCTCCGGCTCCGGGGTCGGACTGACCGAGACGCTCAACAAGGCCCAGAAGGGCAGCAGTTTCACCAGCGACCCGCCGTACCACGGCTATGTGCGGAGCCTGGTGGCCCGGCACCTCAAGCCGAAGGCGCTGGAGGAGTTCCACGACTACATCACCGGCTGGGCCGACACCCTCGTCGACCAGCTCATCGAGAAGGGCACCTTCGACGCGGTCACCGACTTCGCGCAGGCGTTCCCGCTCGCCGTCGTGCCCGACCTGCTCGGCTGGCCCGTGGAGGAGGGCAAGGAACGGCTCCTGGAGTGGGCCACCGCCGGGTTCAACGCCTTCGGCCCGCTCAACGAGCGCACCATGGCCGGATTCCCGCTGCTCCAGGAGATGTCCGAGTTCCTCCAGCGGATGTCGGTCCCGGGCAACCTGCGGCCCGGCAGCTGGGGCGCCCAGCTGGTGAGCGACGCCAAGGAGGGGAAGATCGAGGAGTACCTCCTGCCCGGTCTCCTGGGAGACTTCCTGGCCCCGTCGATGGACACCTCCGTCAGCGCGCTCTCCAGCATGATGTGGCTGTTCGGATCGAACCCGGACCAGTGGGACCTGCTGCGCGCCGACACCACCCTCATCCCGTCGGCGTTCAACGAGATCATCCGCATCGAGTCCCCGCTGCGCGGCTTCACCCGGCTGGCGACCCGGGACCGGGAGCTGGGCGGCGCACCGGTGGCGGAGGGCTCCCGGGTGCTCTTCCTGTACGGCTCCGCCAACCGCGACGAGCGGCAGTGGACCGACCCGGAGCGGTTCGACATCCGGCGGCCCGGCGTCGCGCAGCACGTCGGATTCGGCCACGGCATCCACGGCTGCGTCGGCCAGGCGCTCTCCCGCCTGGAGAGCCACAGCCTCCTGACGTCGCTGACCGGCAAGGTCCGTTCCATTGAGATCGGCGAGCCGACCTGGCGGCTGCACAACACGATCCGCGGCATCGCGTCCCTGCCCGTGACGCTCCACACCTGATCCGCCGAGAAAGGGCCGCCGAGATGAGGATCACCGTCGACCGGAGCCGCTGTGAGGGGCACGGGCTGTGCGAAGGCGCGGCCCCCGCCCTGCTGCAGGCCGACGAGGGATATGCCGAGCTCCTCTTCGAGGGCGAGGTGCCGGCGGACCAGCGGGCCGCCGCCGTACGCGCGGTCCGGGTGTGCCCCATCGCGGCGCTCAGGGTGACCCTGTCT
>NZ_JBHXJG010000034.1:0-42664 GCF_042723425.1 Streptomyces sp. NPDC058375
GGGGTGCGGTCCTCGTGCCTTTCCCCACGCCAGTACGCTGACGCCCATGAGTGATCTCGGGGCGGGCTTCGGCTACTTGATGAAGGGGCAACGCTGGGTTGCCCAGCACGGGCGATGGTTCGGATTCGGGCTGCTGCCCGGACTCGTCACCCTCGTCGTCTACGCCGGTGCGCTGATCGGACTCGGCTACGGAGCCGACGACTTCGTCGGCTGGGCGACCCCGTTCGCCGACGACTGGTCCTCGCCCTGGCAGGGACTGCTGCGCACCGGGCTGACCGCGCTCGTCTTCGTCTTCGGCCTGTTCCTCGCGGTCATCACCTTCACCGCCGTGACCCTCCTGGTCGGCCAGCCCTTCTACGAGTCGCTCTCCGAGGAGGTCGACCGCAGCGAGGGCGGCGAGGTCCCCGAGTCCGGACTGCCGCTCTGGCGGGAGCTGTGGATCTCCGCCCGCGACTCCCTGCGCATCCTGCTGCGCGTCGCCCTGTACGGGATCATCCTCTTCGCCTGCGGCTTCATCCCGGTCGTCGGCCAGACCGTGGTGCCCGCGATCGGCTTCTGCGTCTCCGGCTACTTCCTGGCCGAGGAACTGACCGCCGTCGCCCTCCAGCGCCGGGGCATGGTCCTCAAGGACCGCCTGGTCCTGCTCCGCGGCCGTCGGATGCTGGCGCTCGGCTTCGGCGTGCCGCTGGTCCTCGCCTTCCTGATCCCGTTCGTCGCGGTGTTCCTGATGCCGGGAGCCGTCGCCGGGGCCACCCTGCTCGCCCGCGACCTGGTCGACCCGGACGCGGCGGCGGACCCGGGCCCCGGCCCCGGAACCGCCGACAGCGGTGACACTCCGGCCCCCCGGGCGTGGTCGGCGTGACCGAGCTGCTGGCGGTCGCCGCCATCACCGTCCTCGCGGTCGTCTCCCCGGGAGCCGACTTCGCCATGGTCGTCCGCAACAGCTACCTGTACGGGCGCACCACCGGCGTCCTCGCGGCCGCCGGGGTCGCCGCGGGCGTCCTGGTCCACGTCACGTACACGATGCTCGGCGTAGGACTGCTCATCGCCTCGTCCACCGCCCTGTTCACCGCGGTCAAGCTGGCGGGCGCCGCCTACCTGATCTACATCGGGGTGCGCACCTTTCTGGCCCGCGCCGACCTCGACGTCGACCTGTCGGACCGGCCGGGACTCTCCCCGCTCGGGGCGCTGCGCAGCGGCTTCCTGACCAACGCGCTCAACCCGAAGACGACCCTGTTCGTCGTCGCGACCTTCACCCAGGTCGTCGGCCCGGAGACCGCCCTGTGGCAGCAGGCGGGGTATGGCCTGTTCATGTCGGCCGCCCACCTCGGCTGGTTCGCCCTGGTCGCCCTCTTCTTCTCGCACTCCAGGCTGCGCGGCGCCATGCTGCGCCGCCAGAAGGCCCTGAACCGCTCGATCGGCTCGGTCCTGGTCGGCCTCGGCGTCACCCTGGGCCTGGCCCGCTGAGCGGAGCCCCGAAGCAGGAGCGTCTCAGCGCACCGAGAACGCGTACGCGGTGTGCGAGACGAACACCTCGCCCGGCCGGAGGACCGTCGACGGGAACTCCGGCCGGTTCGGTGAGTCCGGGAAGTGCTGGGTCTCCAGGGCGATCCCGGCGCACGGCCCGTACGGCCGCCCGTCGAAGTGGTCGGCCGTGTACAGCTGGAGCCCCGGCTCGGTGGTCCGTACGGTCAGCACCCGCCCGGACCAGGCGTCGTACAGCTCGGCGGCGACGGCGTCCACGCCCCGGGCCCCCTCTTCCAGCACGAAGTTCTGGTCGTACCCCGCGCCCACCGCCCGCCTCTCCCGGAAGTCGAACCGCGTCCCGGCCACCGGCGTCACCTCACCGGTCGGCACCGACGCCGCGTCCACCGGCGTGAAGTGCCCCGCCGCGATCCGCAGTTGCTGCCCCAGCGCGCTCCCGCTGTCCGCGCCCGCCAGGTTCCAGTACAGATGGCTGGTCGGGTTCAGCACGGTCGGCGCGTCGGTCTCCGCCCGGTGATCGAGCGACAGCGCCCCGCCCGGCCCCAGGGTGTACGTCACCGAGAAGTCGAGCCGCCCCGGATACCCCTCGTCTCCGTCCGCCGAGACCAGGGACATCCGCACCCCGCCCGGCACCGCCACCGCGTCCCACACCCGCTTGTCGAAGCCCCTGACCCCGCCGTGCAGATGGTTGCCGCCCTCGTTGGCCGTCAGCCGGTGCGTGCGCCCGTCCAGGACGAAGGCAGCGCCCCCGATCCGGTTCGCGTACCGCCCGACCACCGCGCCGAAGTAGGGGCCGGGGAACTCCTCGTACCCCCCGACCTCCGGCAGTCCCAGCGCCACCGGAGCCCGGGAGCCGTTCCGCCCCGGCGCCTCCACCGACTGCACGGTCGCGCCGTACGTCAGGATCCGCACGCGGACCCCGTCCCGCTCCAGCGTCCACCGGTGGACGGGCGACCCGTCCGCGAGGACGCCGAAGTCCTCCGTGTACGTCACCGTGCCTGCGGTCCTGCCTGTGGTCATGCCCACCGACCCTACGCGGACGGCTCGGCGGCCGTGATGTTGCGGTAGGCGATCTCCGCCAGCCGGGCCTGGCCGTCCCGGCTCGGGTGGAACCAGTCCCACGGGCTGAGCTGCGCCCCGGTGAAACGGAAGTCGTACACGGCCCCGCCGTCGTAGCGGCAGTAACGATCCTTCGCGCACACGTCCCGCAGCACCTCGTTGTACGCCACCACCCGGTCCTGCACCGCGTCCCGCCGGGCCACGGCGGCGGGCCCCAGGTCGTCCGCGTCGGCCAGCATCGACTGGCAGATCCCGAGGTCCCAGATCTTCTTGCCCAGCTCGTTCACCCGCCCCGTCGACCAGAGCCGCTTCAGGTCCGGCACGCTGGAGACGTACACCTGAGCCTTCGGCGCCCCGGCCCGCAGCTGCCGCATCGACGCCTCGAACGACGCCCGGAAGTCCGCCACCGGCGTCATCAGCCGCACCGAGTCCCGGCACGCGTCGTTCGCGCCCGTCATCACCGTCACCAGCTCCGGCCGCTCCTTCGCCGCCAGCGCCATCTGCTCGGGCAACTGCACCATCCGGGATCCCGACACCGCGTGGTTCCAACTGCGGTCCGCCGCCTTCGACGGGCCGAGCAGCCGGACCGCGAGACTGCGCACCGCGCCGTCCGTGCCGGTCGCCCACGACACCTCGGGGCAGTCGGCCAGCACCGAGCACGCGTCGAACCCCCGGGTGATCGAGTCCCCGACCGCGGCGATCGACCCGGGCCGCGGGTTCCAGTCCGGGGTGGGGGAGGGGGACGGCGACGCGCTGCGCGAGGCGTCCGGCGCGTTCCGCGACACGCCGCTCTCCGAGCCGCCGCCGGAGCATCCGGCCAGCGCGGCGACGCCGAGAGACGAGAGCGCCGTCAGCGCGGCGGCAGCGGTACGCATCCGTGGGCGTGTCACACGCTCCGGCATCAGTCGGATCCCCTCCGGTCAACCCTTGGCGTATGCCTCTGGACATGCCCCCGGCAAGCACACGATCCCCAGGTCGGGGCCGTGCGCGCCCTGCCGGGTGAAACCCGGCGAATCAGGGGCCTGAGACCGACGGTACGTCACACGGGCGGCCCCGGCGCACGGTAGCTTTTCCCCGTCGAACCAGTGGCGTCCCGCCCGCCCGCGCACACGGACGGCTCCGGTACATTACGTCACGTCACATACTGTCCCTTTTCTGGAGATTAACTCCCGATGCTGTTTACTGATGACAACCTCGGGCTCTGGCCGGAAAGAGGCGGTACGGACGCGAGGCCGCTGGGAAAGGCGTACCTCGTCCCACACGGGAGGTTCCGGTGACGACACGTGGAGTCCTGTACGTTCACTCCGCACCGCGCGCGCTGTGCCCACATGTCGAGTGGGCAGTGGCGGGCGTCCTCGGTGTGCGGGTCCAGCTGGACTGGATCAGACAGCCGGCCGCGCCCGGCACCTGGCGGTCCGAATTCTCCTGGAAGGGCCGCGCCGGCACCGCCTCGCAGCTCGCCTCCGCCCTGCGCGGCTGGGACCTGCTGCGCTTCGAGGTGACCGCCGAGCCGTGCCCCACCGCCGAGGGCGAGCGCTACAGCTCCACCCCCGGCCTCGGCATCTTCCACGCCGTCACCGGCATGCACGGCGACATCCTGATCCCCGAGGACCGGCTACGGGCCGCGCTGGCCCGCTCCGTGCGCGGCGAGAGCGACCTGGAGGCCGAGATCGCCTCCCTCCTCGGCAAGCCGTGGGACGACGAGCTGGAGTCCTTCCGCCACGCGGGCGAGGGCGCGCCGGTGCGCTGGCTGCACCAGGTGGTGTAGCCCGCTCAAGCCCGTCAGGCGTCCCTCACCCAGCGGTGACCGGGGGCACATCAAGCTCCTCCTGCTGTTCTTCACCCCGCGGTGACCGAGGCGCAAAATCAAGCCCCTCCGGCGATTGAGGAGCGGGGTCCGGGGCAGAGCCCCGAAGAACGATGAAGCCCGCCTCCCGAACACCGGGAAGCGGGCTTCACTGCGTAGAGCTTCAGACGGACCGGAACGCCAGCACCACGTTGTGCCCACCGAACCCGAACGAGTTGTTGATCGCCGCGATCGGCCCCTCGGGCAGCACCCGGGGCTCACCCCGCACGATGTCCGCCTCGATGGCCTCGTCGAGGTCATCGACGTTGATGGTCGGCGGAGCGATCCGGTGGTGCAGCGCCAGGACGGTGGCCACCGTCTCGATGCCGCCCGCGCCACCCAGCAGGTGCCCCGTCATCGACTTCGTCGCGGAGATCGCGACATGGTCGAGGTCGTCGCCCAGCACCTTGCGCAACGCCTTGATCTCCGCGAGGTCACCCTGCGGCGTCGACGTGGCGTGCGCGTTGAGGTGGACCACCTCGGACGGCTTGAGGTCGCTGGAGTCCAGCAGGTTCTGCATCGCGGCGGCGATGCCCCGCCCGGTCGGCTCGGGCTGCGCGATGTGGTGGGCGTCGGCCGACAGACCCTGGCCCAGCACCTCGCAGTAGACCTTCGCGCCACGCGCGGCGGCGTGCTCGGCGGACTCCAGGATGACGACGCCCGCACCCTCGCCGAGGACGAACCCGTCCCGGCCGGTGTCGTACGGGCGCGAGGCCTTCTCGGGCTCGTCGTTGTTCTTGGACATCGCCATCATGTTGGCGAACGCCGCGATCGGCAGCGGGTGGATCGCCGCCTCGGTGCCACCGGCGACGACGACGTCGGCCCGGCCGGTACGGATCATCTCGACGGCGTACCCGATCGCCTCCGCGCCGGACGCGCAGGCGGAGACGGGCGTGTGGACACCGGCCTGGGCGTTGACCTCCAGGCCGACGTTGGCCGCCGGGCCGTTGGGCATGAGCATGGGCACGGTGTGCGGGGAGACGCGGCGTACGCCCTTCTCCTTCAGCACGTCGTACTGGTCGAGCAGGGTGATCACGCCGCCGATGCCGGAGGCGATGACCGAGCCGAGGCGCTCGGGCGCGACGGCCTCGTCCTCGCCGGCCTTGGCGGTGAAGCCCGCGTCCGCCCAGGCCTCACGGGCCGCGATCAGCGCGAACTGCGCCGAGCGGTCCAGCTTGCGGGCGAGCGGGCGGGGAAGGACGTCGGCCGGGTCGACGGCCGCGAGGGCGGCGATCCGGACGGGCAGTTCGGCGAAGCGCTCGCCTTCGAGAGGCTTGACGCCGGACCGGCCGGCCATCAGACCTTCCCAGGTCGATGCGGAGTCGCCACCCAGCGGAGTGGTTGCGCCGATACCGGTGACGACCACGGTGCGATTGGTCGAGTTCACTGGAAAATCTTCTCCACGTGTAGAGGGTCGTGAATCAGCGGCGCCACCGCCGGGTGGCGACACAGCCGGGCTGGGGTCAGCCCTGGTGCTTCAGGATGTAGTCGGCGGCGTCGCCGACCGTCTTGAGGTTCTTGACGTCCTCGTCGGGGATCTTGACGTCGAAGCGCTCCTCGGCGGCGACGACGACCTCGACCATGGACAGCGAGTCGACGTCCAGGTCGTCGGTGAAGGACTTGTCCAGCTGGACGTCCTCGACCGGGATACCGGCGATCTCGTTGACGATCTCGGCGAGACCGGTGACGATCTCTTCCTGCGTGGCGGCCATCTTGGCGCTCCTTCGGTGGGTTTCTTCGGTGTTCGTAGCTACGGACCAAAAGGTCCGGTGTGCCTAGGGGAGGGTAACGACCGTCGCGGCGTAGACGAGACCCGCCCCGAAGCCGATGACGAGCGCGGTGTCGCCGCTCTTCGCCTGACCGGTCGCCAGGAGCCGCTCCATGGCGAGCGGGATCGAGGCGGCGGACGTGTTGCCGGTGGACTCGATGTCACGGGCGACCGTGACGTGCTCCGGCAGCTTGAGGGTCTTCACCATCGAGTCGATGATCCGCATGTTGGCCTGGTGCGGGATGAAGACGTCCAGGTCTTCCGGGGAGATCCCGGCCGCGTCCAGCGCCTGCTGGGCGACCTTCGCCATCTCGAAGACGGCCCAGCGGAACACCGCCTGGCCCTCCTGCGTGATGGCGGGGAACTTGACCTCGCCCTTCGAGTCGAGCGGCAGCTGCGAGACGTCGCCGAGGCGGAACTCGTTCCAGCCGACCGTCTGCTTGATGGTCTCGGACTTGTCGCCCTCGGAGCCCCACACGGTCGGGCCGATGGCCGGCTCCTGGGAGGGACCGACGACGACCGCGCCCGCGCCGTCGCCGAACAGGAAGGCGGTCGCGCGGTCCTCCAGGTCGGTGAGGTCGCTGAGCCGCTCCACGCCGATGACGAGGACGTACTCCGCCGAGCCCTCGACGACCATGCCCTTGGCGAGGGTGAGGCCGTAGCCGAAGCCCGCGCAGCCGGCCGAGATGTCGAAGGCGGCGGGCTTGCCCGAACCGATCTTGTGCGCGATCTCGGTGGCGACGGCCGGGGTCTGCTTGAAGTGCGAGACGGTCGAGACGACGACCGCGCCGATCTGCTCGGGGTCGATGCCCGCGTCGGCGATGGCCTTGCCGGACGCCTCGATCGACATCATGGCCACGGTCTCCTCCTCGGAGGCCCAGTGGCGGGTGACGATGCCGGAGCGGGAGCGGATCCACTCGTCGGAGGAGTCGATCGTTTCGAGGATCACCTCGTTCGGCACGACCCGGGTCGGGCGGTAGCCGCCGACCCCGAGGATCCGTGCGTACGGGGCGCCCTTGCTGGGCTTGATCTTCGACATGCTCGCTCCTTAGACGCCTGCGTGCTCGGACATGAGCGCGCGGGCCGCGTCGAGGTCGTCGGGGGTCTTGAGGGCGAGTGTCTGCACGCCGGGCAGCGCGCGCTTGGCGAGCCCGGTCAGCGTGCCGCCGGGGCTCAGCTCGACGAGTGCGGTGACGCCCAGGGACTGGAAGGTCTCCATGCACAGGTCCCAGCGGACCGGGTTGGCGACCTGCCCGACCAGCCGGGCGATGACCTCGGTGCCGGTGGCCACGGTGTGGCCGTCGGCGTTGGAAACGTAGCGCACGGTCGGGTCCGAGACCGTGAGGTCGCCGACCGCGGCGCGCAGCTTCTCCACGGCCGGGGCCATGTGGTGCGTGTGGAACGCGCCGGCCACCTTCAGCGCGACGACCCGGCGTACGCCCTCGGGCTTGTCGGCCTCCAGGGCGGCGAGCTGGGCGGCGGTGCCGGCGGCGACGATCTGGCCGCCGCCGTTGACGTTGGCCGGGGTCAGGCCGAGCTTCTCCAGGTGCGGGACCGTGACGGCGGGGTCGCCGCCGAGGAGGGCCGCCATCCCGGTCTCGGTGACGGCGGCGGCTTCGGCCATGCCGAGCCCGCGGGTACGGACGAAGCGCAGGGCGGCCTCGTCCTCGATGACACCGGCGAGCGTGGCGGCGGTGATCTCACCGACGCTGTGGCCCGCGACGACGTCGGGGGACGCGGCGTCCAGGGCGGTCGCCGAGAGCAGTCCGGCGGCCACCAGGAGCGGCTGGGCCACGGCCGTGTCGCGGATCTCGTCCGCGTCGGCCTTCGTGCCGTAGTGGGCAAGGTCGAGCCCGATGGCGTCGGACCAGGCCGCGATGCGGTCGGCGGCACCGGGGAGGTCGAGCCAGGGAGTCAGGAAGCCGGGCGTCTGAGCGCCTTGGCCGGGAGCGACGAGTACGAGCACCCTCACACTCTCTCTTGTGGACGGCTCCGCACGCCCGTGGGGACAGGGACGAAGAACCGTCGGGGGAATTGTTGAAGTCCAACAAAAGTCTAGGACTGAGGATCCGCTGCGGCCAAGCGCCCCAGGATCAGGGCGATCCGCAGCGTGAACGCGGAACGCACATCGGAGGGTGACCATCCGGTGACGTCGGTCACACGTCGCAGCCGGTAGCGCACGGTGTTGGGGTGCACGAAAAGCATCCGGGCGGCGCCTTCGAGACTGCTCGCCTGCTCCAGGTAGACACTCAGCGTTTCCAGGAGAGCCGAACCGGCCTCCTCCAGCGGTCTGTAGATCTCCTCCACCAACTGGTCCCGCGCGGCCGGGTCTCCGGCCATCGCGCGCTCCGGGAGGAGATCGTCCGCCAGGACCGGGCGCGGCGCGTCCTGCCACGCCGAGCACGCCTTCAGTCCGGCCGCCGCCGCCTGCGCGGACCGGGTGGCGGCCAGCAGGTCGGGGACGACGGGCCCGGCGACGACCGGCCCGGCCGCGTACGGCCCGATCAGGCCCTTCGCGACCTGGAGCGGATTGTCGCTGCCGCCCGCGATGACGACGAGCCGGTTGCCCAGGACCCCCGTGAGGACCTGGAGCTTGGCGTGCCGGGCGGCGCGCCGGATCGCCTCCACGGTCAGCTCGCTGTCCCCGTCGGGCGCGGTGCCGAGGATGACGCAGACGTGCTCGGGGGAGTTCCAGCCGAGCGCGGCGGCCCGGGACACGGCCCCTTCGTCGGCCTCGCCGGAGAGCACCGCGTTCACCACGAGCGACTCCAGCCGGGCGTCCCAGGCGCCCCGGGCCTCGGCGGCCTGGGCGTAGACCTGGGCGGTGGCGAAGGCGATCTCGCGCGCGTAGACGAGCAGCGCCTCCCGCAGCAGCGACTCGTCGCCGGGGGCGGCCACCTCCTCGATCGCGGCCTCCATGACCTCGATCGTGGTACGCACCATCTCCACGGTCTGCCGCAGGGTGATGGCCCGGGTCAGTTCGCGCGGCGCGGTGCCGAACACATCGGTCGAGATCGCCTGCGGGGTCTCGGGATGCCGGAACCACTCGGTGAACGCGGCGATACCGGCCTGGGCGACCAGGCCGATCCAGGACCGGTTCTCCGGCGGCATCGCCCGGTACCACGGCAGCGATTCGTCCATGCGGGCAATCGCGTTCGCGGCCAGCCGGCCGGAGGACTGCTCCAGCCGTTTCAGGGTCGCGGCGTGCAGGTGGGCGTCGTGGGCGGGGGGCTGCTCAGGATCGGGTCGGGGCACGAGGACAAGACTGCCTTATCGGGCCGGTGGATCGGTGGGGCGGGGCGACGGTGCCCCGTACCGGCGGGTAGCGAAATACCGGGCGGGGCTGCCGGGCTGCCGTCACCGGATCCGTACCGGCGGGTAGCGGAACAGCTCGGGGAGGCCCCGGTTACCGTGGCCGGGTGATATCCGTGCACCGGTCCGATGACCGCTACCGGGGCGGCGACGAGGCCGCCGGGATCGACACCCGGCACGCCCTCTCCTTCGGCCCCTTCTACGACCCGGACAACCTCCGCTTCGGCCCGATCCTGGCCTGCAACGAGGAACGCCTCGCCCCCGGCGCCGGGTTCGAGGAGCACCCGCACAGCCATACGGAGATCGTCACCTGGGTCGTCGAGGGCGAGCTGACCCACCGCGATTCGGCCGGCCACTCCACCGTCGTCCGGGCCGGGGACGTGGCCCACCTGAGCGCCGCCTCCGGGGTCCGCCACGTCGAACGCAACGACGGCACCGACCCGTTGACGTTCCTCCAGATGTGGCTGGCCCCCCTGGAGCCCGGCGGCGAACCCTCGTACACGCTCGTCCCCGGCATCGCCGACTCCACCCCGTACGCCCTGCCCGGCGCGGGCGCGATGCTCCATGTCCGCCGCCTGACCGAGGACGAACGCACGGCCGTCCCGGACGCGGTGCGCCTGTACGTCCACGTGGTACGGGGCCGGGTCGCCCTGGACGGTGAGGAGCTGGGCCCCGGCGACGCCGCCCGGATCACCGGCGCGGAGGGCCTGGCGGCGGTCGCGGTGGCGGGGCCGGCGGAGCTGCTGGTGTGGGAGCTGGCGGGCTGAGCTCCGATCCCCGCGTGATCTTTGATCACGCGGCCCCGCTTGGTGCGGGTTCAGCGCCGGTGCATGGTCGCGAGTGCCTCGACCAGGACCTTGGGGTTGTGCTGGCCCCTGTAGACGGGCGGGGGCTGCTTGTCGAGTTTCAGGAGCTGTGCGACGGCGGTCCAGGCGGTGCGGACCGAGTATTCGACGGTGAAGACGACGTCGTCGGGGACTTCGGCGTACTGGCCGATGAAGGCGAGGTTGGTGGAGCTGTCCGGAACGACCTGGGGGCGGTCGCCTGCCTTGCGGACCAGGAACTGGCTGGTGATGTAGGGCATGAGGGCGGGGATGACCGTCGAGTGCTCGACGATCTGCGGGCCTTCTTCGAAGCGCAGGTGCCCCATGACCTCTTGGAGGATCTCGCGGCCGGTGCACGCGCGCATCGGCTTGCGCACGAAGTCGCCTTCCTTGTCGGGGAAGAGGGCGTAGCCCCACCACACGAAGGTGTCCTCGGGCTGCTCGCGGAAGTGAGGCTGGTGGTTGAGCACGATGGTCAGCAGCCAGGACGAGTCCTTGAAAGTGATCAGGCCGCCTTTGCCGGCCTCGCTGCCGGCGAATTTCTCCATCAGTTCGAAGAACGTGGGGTCTTTCGTGGTGACGGTGAAGGATTCCCACGTGGAGTCGCTGACGGAGGAGTTGAAGACCCGCGGATTCCCCAGACCCGGGTGCTTGTCGGAGAGGGTCTGCCACAGGTGCCAGGCTCCGGAGGAGTCGGAGGTGTCCAGGGTGGCGGCGGTGTCGGTGGAGCCGAGCGTGGAGCTCGCGGTCATGGAGCCGTTGGTGACCATGACCAGGTCGTCCTCGCCCACCGGTACGGTCTCCGCCCGGCCGGCGCGGTTCCAGCTGATCGACTCCACGGTGAGGGTGTCCGCTTCGGCGAGGGCGAGGTCGGTGACCTTGGTGTCGAGCTGGATGGTCACGCCCTGGCCGCTCAGCCAGGCCACGAGAGGTCGCACGATCGAGTCGTACTGGTTGAACCGAGTCCGGTAGATCCCTGACATCGAGTCGAACGTCTTGAACAGGTGGATGAACCGGTTCAGGTAGCGGCGGAACTCGATGGCGCTGTGCCACGGCTCGAACGCGAAGGTGGTGCACCACATCCACCAGAAGTTCGTGGTGAAGAACTCCGGGCTGAAGCAGTCGGTGATCCGTTTTCCGTCCAGCCGGCTCTCCGGCGTCGCGGAGCACGTGATCAGCTCCAGGCGGTCGCGCTCGGAGAAGCCCATCGAGTGCGAGGGCACCACCTTGCCGCCGGCGTCGACGAGGCGGGCGTGGTCGTCCCAGGCGAAGTCCTCGTGGAAGGCGAACGTGTCCTCGGTGACCGACTTCGAGGGGTCGTCCAGGGACGGGATCGAGCCCAGCAGGTCGTAGGTGCACGCGAAGTGGATCTCGAACATGCGGCCACCCCGCATGGTGTAGCCGGCCTCCGGCGACCCCGCTGCGTCCAGGCTGCCGCCCTTGCGGTCCTGCTCCTCCAGGATCACGATGTCCGAGCCCGCGAATCCGCCGTCCCGGATCAGGAACGCCGCCGCCGACAGCGATGCGACCCCGCTGCCCACCAGATACGCCTTCGCCACAGTGTGCTCCTCACACCGGTGGCGGGGGCCCCTGGGCGGGGGCGCCGCAGGAGTTGGGTGCCGTCGGCCACCGGCGTACCCCAGCCTCACCGTGCCGTGCGCATACCGCAGAGGTGAGAGGGCCATCAGACGCACGGCAGGCAGTTCAGCCCTGCCCGGAGGCGATCGAGTGCTCCTGAGGAGTCGCACGGCGCTGCGGGCCCGGCGCGTCGGCCTCGGCGGGGCAGGGGGCCATGCTGCGGCCTGCCCGCCCGGCGGTACGTCACCCGGCCCGGCGGGCCCGCCACAGGTCACGCAGCAGGGCGATCTCGGCCATGTGGTGGATGAGCTCCAGGTTGGCGTTGGCCAGCGTGCTGACGTAGGCGTCGTCGGGGTCGGAGCCGTACGGGTACTGCGAGAGGCCGACCGTGTCGAGCTGCTCCTCGGTGAGGGTGGCCATGCTCGTGCGGTGGCGGTCGAGCGTCGCCCAGAACCGCTCCAGCGCGAGCGAGGCGGACGGCGTGAAGTCGACCAGGAGGTGCGGGTCCTGCCGCCGTTCGCCGAAGGTCCACTCCCAGCGGCCCGCGAAGTCGGAGTGCAGATGCCCGAGCCGCCACGCGATGGTGGTGATCGGTACGACGTCGGGCTCCGGCTCACCGGTGAACGCCAGGACCTCCTCGACCCGCTCCACGCTCACGCTCCAGTCCTCGGCGATCTTCGCGACGGACATTCCGTCCGCCGCCTGCCGCGCGACCTCCGCGTACTCGCTCGCCGGAATCTCTGGCGCCCCCTTGTCGAGCACCCAGGCGCCGGGACCGTACGCCCGGGGCGTCACCGCCTCCTCCCGGCGCCGGATCGACCAGCTGCCGGGCGCGGGCTCCCAGAGGTACTCCTCGTCCCCGAGCCCCCGCAGCCGGACCTCGGCCATCTCCCGTGCCTGGTCGAACTGCTCGATCAGAATGCTCAGTCGGTCGGTCCGCGGACCCTGGCCGCTCATCCGCTGCTCCCTCGTCGTGACGCCTTGGTCAATCTTCGGTGTCCGGAGGGAAGTTAACGGCTCGCCTCGCGGGGCGCGACCGAATTCCCGGAGGCTTCCCGGGGCCTGCGGTCACCCCTGGGACTCCTTCTCACGCCTTTCCGCGAGCCGGTCCAGCTCACGCATCGCCTGGGCGTGCCCGCTCATCCGCCGGCTCACACTGCCGGTCGTGACCAGCGCGGTTCCCACGAGCGCCACGGGGATGGAGAGCCCCAGCACGGCCAGCGCCTCGGGCCAGTCGCGTTCGTCCGCGCAGTAATCCTGGGCCCACACGCCCTCGTTGGCGGTGCCGCTCTCCGTGAACAGCCGCGCCTCGCACTCCTTCGTGCTGCCGACGCGCGTTTCGACCTCGTAGTCGGTCAGCAGCAGAACGGCGCACCAACTCCAGAGCAGGCCCGCCAGGATCAACAGGCCCGTCCCCCAGTTGCGTATGCGGGCGGCCTGCTCCCGGAATTCGAGGTCGTACTCTCGTGATCGCATGGCGGACGAATCTAGCAGCGCCCCGGTACCCGGGCGCGGCGCCGGTCGTCAGTCGGCGAGGGGGACCGCCTCGTCAGCGACTCGCGTCTCGTGGAGACTCCACGCCGGTCGCCTTCACTTCTCAAGCTTGATCTTCGAGGAGAGGAAGAACACACCTGCCGTCGCCACGATGAGAACTCCGGCCAGTTCTTCGTAGCCCTGGAAGTAGGTGATGGGAATGGCGATGACGCAGGCCGCTCCGACCAGATCGATGGCGCGCCCCACCCATCGCCGGAACCTGCCCAGCGGCGGAGGGCGATGGGGGCTCGGCGGGTTGGCCCAGTAGGGGAAGGGCCCCGGCCGGGGCTTCCAGCCCTCGTCCCGGTGCCGGAGGAACTCCGGGTGGTGGCGGGCGTAGCTCAGGCGGCGGGGTGCCAGGCGCTGCCATGGCAGCCAACCCTGCCTCATGGCGATCCAGCCGAGCCCGGGCAGGCAGGCGACGGCAGCCCAGACCCCTGCGACGATCCGTTCTCCCGTGGAAGTCGGCAAGATGCCGAGGAGGTGGTCGAGTTGGCCGCTGGCCGCGTAGGCGATGAGCACGGCCAGGGAGACCCCGGCCGCGGTCTGCTCGATCTGATGGCCGGTGTGGCAGCGCGCGCAGCGCGGCACATGGACGACTTCTTGGCGCCACGTGGTGCGCAGAACGACGATCCACGGAGTCATGGCGGTCTCGACGCCCTGGTGCAACCCCAGGACGCGGTCATGCCACGCCGCCGGTGTGACGTTCCCGCAGAACCAGCACTCTCGTACCACGAGCTTCCTCGCCCCCCTGCGACCGGTCCCGTGGCCCCTGGCGTTCCTACGGTCAGCGTTCCCGTCAAGGAGCCTGTCAAGGCGGCGGTGCCTGGTGGCCTCGGCCGACGCCTCACTGGATGTATGTGCCTGCGTCAGCGCAGCCCGTCCACGAACGCCTGCCAGGCGCCGGCCCCGAGGACGATCGCGGGGCCGGTCGGGTTCTTGCTGTCGCGGACGGGGACGGAGCCGCAGGCGGGGTTGGCGGCGACCTCGACGCAGTCGCCGCCGGTGCTGCCGCTGTACGAGGAGGCCCGCCAGGCCGCGCCGTCGATGACCGTGCACTCGACGCACTCGCCGCCGGTGTTCCCGCTGTAGCTCGACTTGCGCCAGTCCGCGTTCGCCAGGTCAGGGCCGTGCTCCATAACGCTCCTTCATCACGCGGCTGATCCGCGCCACCGATTCCTCGACGGAGAGTGCGGTGGCCTGGAGGTGAGCGTATCGGAGTGACGCCTCCCTGACCGTCTCGGGGTTGGCCGTCATATGGCCGGAGATGAGGTCCTCGGTGTAGACGATGTCCGGGTCATCGTCGAAGCGCATTCCGGTGAACGAGCCAGCCAAGCTCGCGTGTTCGCCCGCCTCGAACGGCAGCACCTGGATCCGCATCCAGCGGTGCGCCGCGTAGTCCAACAGCTTCTGGAGTTGGGCCCGCATCACCTCGTGGCCGCCGATCGGCCGGTACAGCACCGCCTCGTCCAGGATCGCCCACGCCAGCGGCGGCTTCGCCCTCTCCAGGATCCGCTGGCGCTCCATCCGGGCGGCGAGCAGACCCTCCAGGTCGTCCGGCATGCCGGTGGCCAGGACCGCCCGCGCGTACTCCTCTGTCTGCAATAGCCCGTAGACCACCTGTGCCTGGTACGTGGAGATGTACGTCGCCTTCGCCTCCATGTCCGCGTACGGCTGGAACCACGTGGGCAGTTGGCTTCGCAGGACCAGGCCGACCAGCCGGGAGAAGACCCCGTCCGTGCCCAGTGCCGCGTCCACCCGCTCCGAGAAATCGCGGGTGGGGATCTTCTTCGTCGTCTCGATCTGGCCGATCAGCGAGCCCGTGCAGAAGATGATCGTGCCCAACTGCGGCTGCGTCAGCCCCTGGGCCTCACGCTGACGGCGTAACTCCGAGCCGTAGTAGGCGAGCGGGGAGGCGTCGGGATCGAGGGTCTGGATGTTGGCCACGGCGCGGACCTCCGGGGTGCAACGCCTCGCGGCGTTCGTTTCCGTACGTAGCCGAGCGTAGCCACCGCACCGCAGCCTGGTGACATGAATCACGTAGTTGTCCCCCGGAGGAATCCCGGGGAGCCCGTCTACCGCGCCGACTTCGCCCTGGGCGAGCACTCGGCCCAGCATTTGCGCCGCGTCCTGCGCCTCTACCTCAAGACCTGGGAGCTGCCGTTCCTCGCCGACGCGGCCGAGCTGGCGCTCACCGAGCTGATCGCCAACGTCGTGCAGCACGTGCCCGACCGGCGCGGCCAGACCTTCATCTTCCGGCTGCCGCGCGGCGAGGGTGTTCGTGTCGAAGTCGCGGACAGTAGCCCCGCCGTGCCGCTCGCCGTCACGGGCGATCCGCTGGACGACGGGGGCCGGGGGCTCGTCCTGGTCAACGCCGTCACCGACGAGTGGGGCGTCGTCAAGCGGTGGGACGGCGGCGGGAAGACCGTCTGGTTCGAGTGCCTGACGCCGCCCGAGCTGGGCGGCAGCCGGTTCAGGTCAGCTCGGCCAGGACCGCGTCCGTGAACGGGGTCCAGGCCTCCGCCGCCCACGGGCCGAAGGCGCGGTCGGTCAGCGCGACGCAGGCGACGCCCGCCACCGGGTCGATCCACAGGAACGTGCCCGACTGGCCGAAGTGCCCGAAGGTGGCGGGGGAGGATGTGTTCCCCGTCCAGTGCGGGGACTTGGAGTCGCGGATCTCGAAGCCGAGGCCCCAGTCGTTCGGGCTCTGGTGGCCGTAACCCGGCAGGACGCCCTTGAGGCCCGGGTGCACGACGCTCTGGGCCTCCAGGACCGTACGCGGGTCGAGCAGGCGCGGGGCCTGGACCTCGGCGGCGAAGCGGACCAGGTCGGCGACCGTGGAGACGCCGTCGCGTGCCGGGGAGCCGTCCAGGGTCGTGGACGTCATGGCCAGCGGCTCCAGGACCGCCTGGCGCAGGTACTCCGCGAACGGGATGCCGGACGCCTTCGCGATGTGGTCGCCCAGCACCTCGAAGCCCGCGTTGGAGTACAGGCGGCGGTTGCCGGGCGGGGCCGTCACCCGGTGCTCGTCGAAGGCGAGGCCGCTGGTGTGGGCGAGGAGGTGGCGCACCGTGGAGCCCTCGGGCCCGGCCGGTTCGTCCAGCTCGACGGCCCCCTCCTCGTACGCCACCAGCGCCGCGTAGGCCGCGAGCGGCTTGGTGACCGAGGCGAGGGGGAAGCGGTGGTCGGTCGGCCCGTGCGTGCCGAGGACCGTGCCGTCCGCTCGTACGACGGCGGCCGCCGCCGTCGTGACCGGCCAGGTGTCGATGATGCGCAGGCTCTCCATGCGTCCGAGCCTAACCGGTCGTCTTCGGCCGCCCTCCGGGGTCGGCTTCGGGGTTCACGTCGTGTACGCCGAGCGCCGTGACTCCACCGCGTACGTGACGGCGGGCATTCCGGCGACGTCGAGAAGGAGGAGGAAAGCGGCGAGGAATGCGCCCACCGGCCTCGGCGCAGGCGGCACGAATCCGCCGATGAACTCCATACGAGGGTAGTCGGGGGCCATCAGCAGGTCACGGGGAGCGAACCGGCTCAGGACCGGAACGAGGGAGAACCCGGCGACGAAAACGGGCAGGACGTACAGCGGACGCCGGAGGAGAACGATGACGTCGGTGACGCCCGGCGGCAAGGCAGACGTTCGCGGCCGGCGCGGGCCGGAGCCAGGCAGGTCCGGAGGGCTCACCCGAGGGTGGTCGACGCAGTCCGGGGTGCCGGGCGTAGTTCGTCCAGCACCGCACGTACCGCCGCGCGGGGCGGTGTGCCGCGTCGGAGTGCCGCCGTGATGGTGCGGGAGACGGGGGTGGTGAGTTCTCTGGTGGCCACCTGGTACCGGGATGTGTGTGCGGCGAGCGCGGGCAGCAGCGCGACCGCGAGTCCTGCCTCGACATGTTGCAGGGTCAGCGTGTAGTTGCTGAACCGGCCCACGACCCGGGGCTCGAAACGTGCCTGCCGGCACAGCCGTGTCGCCAGGTTGGCCATGTAGGAATGCGGGATGTCGAAGGCCCACGGTTCGTCGGCCAAGGTCGCGAGATCCACCGGCCCTCGCCCGGCCGCCGGATGGTGGGGCGGAAGCACCAGCAGGACCGGGTCCTCATCGAGGGGGACGAGGTCCAGATCGGGGCCGAGCGGCTGTTCACCGAAGTCGGTGGTGGTGATGACGAGGTCGGCGTCACCGACGCGCAGGGCCGGGACGCTCTGGTGCGGCTCCAGCTCCAGGAGCTCGATCTGGAGGTGGGGGTGGCGAGGTGCGAGCCGTCGCGCTGCGGGCAGGGCCATGGTGTGCACGGCGCTCTGGAAGGCGCCCAGACGCACGAGGCCGGAAGGCTCGTCCGCGAAACCGCGCAGCTCCGTCTCCACGCTGTCCATATGGTCCAGGATCGCCCTCGCCCGCTGTGCCAGGATCACTCCGGCCGAGGTCAGCCGGACCCGGCGGCCGGTGCGTTCGAACAGCTGGGTGCGGGTCTCGGTTTCCAGCACGGAGAGCTGCTGGGACACGCTGGACGGGCTCAGGCTGGCCGCTTGGGCCACGGCCCGGACGGTGCCGAGGGTGTCCAGCTGAGTGAGCAGCCGGAGCCTCCAGGGGTTCATCACGTCACCACCCTATTGTGCGGCTCTGCCGAACAGTACCGCCGGAAATGTGTGATGGACGGGGCGCTCGCGACCGCTCTACCGTCGCTTGCATGGCTTCCACGACGCCCGCCACCGCATCCGACGCCCGTACGTTCTGGGCGCACGCCGACCGACATCTGGTCCGATACGGAGGAGGCTTCACCCGTGAGCTCATCGAACGAGCCTCGGGGAGCTTCGTCTACAGCGCGGAAGGCCGGAAGATCCTCGACTTCACCTCGGGGCAGATGAGCGCGATCCTCGGGCACTCCCATCCGGCGATCGTGGAAACGGTGCAGCGGCAGGTGGCCACCCTCGATCACCTGTACAGCGGAATGCTGAGCCGCCCGGTCGTGGACCTGGCGCGGCGGCTGGCCGGAACCCTGCCTGCTCCACTGGAGAAGGCGCTGTTGCTGACGACGGGCGCGGAGTCGAACGAGGCGGCGATCCGCATGGCCAAGCTGGTCACGGGCAAGCACGAGATCGTCTCGTTCGCCCGGTCCTGGCACGGCATGACCCAAGCCGCCGCGTCCGCCACCTACAGCGCGGGCCGAAAGGGCTACGGGCCCTCGGCGCCCGGCAACTTCGCCATCCCCGTCCCCAACGCCTACCGTCCCGACTTCACCACCGCCGACGGCGGCCTCGACTGGCGCCGTCAGCTGGACTTCGCCTTCGACCTCATCGATGCCCAGTCCACCGGCAGCCTGGCCGCCTGTCTCGTGGAACCCATCCTCAGCTCCGGCGGCGTCATCGACCTTCCGCCCGGCTATCTGGCGGCGCTCAAGGAGAAGTGCCGTGAGCGCGGGATGCTGCTGATCCTCGACGAAGCCCAGACCGGCTTGTGCCGCACCGGGACCTGGTACGCCTTCGAGCGGGACGGTGTCGTCCCGGACATCCTGACGGTTTCCAAGACACTGGGCGCGGGTCTGCCTCTCGCCGCGGTGATCACCAGCGCCGAGATCGAGCAGGAGGCGCACGACCGCGGTTTCCTGTTCTTCACCACCCATGTGTCCGACCCGCTGCCGGCCGCCGTGGGGCTGACCGTCCTCGACGTCCTCGCCTCGAACAGCCTCGACGAGCGCGCCCGGGACCTCGGGGGATTCCTGCGCAGGGGGCTGGATGAGATAGCGTCCCGCCACCATGTCGTCGGAGACGTCCGGGGGCGCGGCCTGCTCGTGGGCCTGGAGTTGGTCACCGATCGCGAGACGAAGCAGAGCCCGGATGAACTGGGGGCCCGGGTGACCCACCGCTGTCTCGAACTCGGTCTGCACATGAACATCGTGCAACTCCCCGGCATGGGAGGGGTGTTCCGCATCGCGCCACCGCTGACCGCCACCGAGGAAGAGCTCTCCCTCGGCCTGTCCATCCTGGACACCGCGATCGGCGAGGTGAGCCCGGCAGGCTGAGGCCGAACGACGATCCCGGAGTTCTGCTGCGTACGGGGCCCCGAACCCGATGAAGCCTGAGCTGAAGACTGCCGGAAACCGTGGCAGCCCCCGAAGGCACACCGACCGTGCTCGGCCTGCTGTCCGCGATCGCCGACTTCGTCCTCCTGCCCGCACTGTACGAGGAGCGCGTCCCGTCCCCCGGTCAGTGGACCCTCCGCATGAGCTTGTTGCCCCTCTCACGCGGCCAGCGGGTCCAGCGGTGCCAGCCGGGTGCCGAGCGCCATGATGCGCAGCGCGCGCTCCGTGGCGTCGGTCAGGAATTCGCCGCTGCGGCCGATCGCCTCCACCAGCGTCATCGGCGCGGGCAGGATCGCGCTGTACGCGTCCACGCCCACCGCCCGGACGTCCTGCGCACCCGGCCCGATCGTCCCGGCGAGCACCAGGACCGGCACCCCGGAGGCCTGGGCCCGCCGGGCGACCTCCGCCGGGATCTTCCCCCGTACGGTCTGGTGGTCGAGGGCTCCCTCCGCCGTGATCACGAAGTCGGCGCGGGCCAGGCGGGCGTCCAGGTCGAGACCGTCGAGGAGGACGTCATACCGGGGAAGGAGCCGGGCGCCCACGGCGGCCAGCCCGGCTCCCAGGCCGCCGGACGCACCCGTGCCGGGGGCTGTGCGCAGATCGATCGGGGCTTCGGCCTGCGAGGCGAAGGCCGGGGCCAGGTCGCGGGTCAGGACGGCGGCCAGCCGTTCCAGGCCCGCCGAGAGCAGCTCCACCTCCGCCGGGGTCGCCCCCTTCTGCGGGCCGAACACCCGGGCCACCCCGCGCTTCCCGCACAGCACGTTGTACGGGTTGCAGGCCACCAGCAGCTCGGTGCCGGCCAGCCTCGGGTCGAGGCCGGACGGGTCGATGTGCTCCAGCTCGTGCAACGCCCCGCCGCCCCGGCGGAGTTCGCGGCCGTGCCGGTCGGTCAGCCGGACCCCGAGCGCCTGGAGAGCGCCTGCGCCCCCGTCCGACGTACCGGAGTCGCCGCAGCCGACGAGGACGCGCCGGGCCCCCGCGTCCAGCGCCGCCCGGATCAGCTCGCCGACGCCGTACGTCGTGGTCGCCCCCGGGTGGCGGCGGTCCGGCGGGACCAGGGCGAGGCCCGCGACGGCCGCCATCTCGACGACGGCGGTCAGCGGGCCGGGCGTTGTGCCGCCGCCCAGCAGCGCGAAGTGCGAGGCGACCGGGTCGCCCACCGGGCCCGTCGCGGTGACCGGCACCAGACGCCCGCCGCCCGCCAGGGCCAGCGCCTCCGCCGTACCCTCGCCGCCGTCCACGAGGGGGATGAGGTCGAGTTCGGCGTCGGGGATCACCCGGCGTACGCCGGCGGCGATGGCCTCCGCGACCCGGGCGGCGGACAGGGACTCCTTGAACCCGCTGGGGGCGATGGCGATGCGGTGGGTGTGACGGATCATGGCTGGGTCTCCAGGAGGACGGGCACGCCGAGCAGCGGCCAGACGACGAGGGCGAAGGCGAGGACGAGGGCGGCGGTGAGCGGGGCGAGGAACGCGGACAGCCGCAGCAGGTCGCGCGGGGTGTACGTCGGGGTGCGGGGCACGTCCGCGAAGAGCGCGACCGGCTTGGCCGAGGACGGCAGGGTGTGGCAGAAACCGGCGGCGGCCGTGGACGCCAGCGCCGCCGTGACCGGGTTGACCCCGGCCCCGACCGCCGCCGCGACCACCAGCGGGACGAGGACGGAGGACCGGGCGGAGCGCGACTGGAGCGCCAGATGGGCGGCCGTGCTGACGACGACCACTCCGGTCAGGAAGAGCCAGGGAGGCGTGGACGCCCCGAGCGGAATCCACCCCATCAGCCAGTCCGCCGCACCCGAGTCGGAGAGGGCTACGCCCATCGCCATGGTGGCGGCCATGAACAGCAGCAGCGGCCAAGGGACCGTCCGCAGACCGTCCTTGAAGCGGACCGTCCCCAGTGCTGGGGAGGTCGCCACCAGCGCGCCGATGAGCGCGACCACGGCGGGCGACACCCCGTGCAGCGGCTCGCTGCACCACAGCAGGACGACCGTCGCCAGCAACAGCAGGCACCGGGACTCCGCCGGGGTGAACGGGCCCTCGACGGCCGTCTCGGAGTGCTCCTGGATCTGCGCCGCCGTGATGGTGACCGGGCCCTTCCGGTCGGCGCGCCGGGTCGTCGTCAACAGCACCAGTTCGGCGGCGAGATGGGACGAGACGACGGCCAACGGCAGCCCGAGGACCAGCCATTGGACGAAGCTCAGCTGCTCCCCGGTCTGCTCCCACAGCACCCCGACCGTGATCAGGTGCGCGCCCGCCCCGATCAGCGTTGCGACGGCGGAGAGCAGGATGACGGTCGGGAAGAGGAGCGCCAGCATGACGACCAGGCGGGTCCGTTCACGGAGTGCGGCCGCCAATGCCAGGAACACCGGGAGGGCGAGCGCGGCCCGCCCCGACGTGGCCGGCACGGCGAACGCGGTGACGACCAGCCCTGCCGTGGTCAGATGCACCAACTGGCGTACGGTCCTGGCCCCGCCGACCAGGAAGACGGCGGCCCGGCCCGCGAGACCGGTCCGGGTCACGGCGGCCGCGAGCACGAAGGCGCAGATCAGCAGCCACACCGTCTCGTCGCCCAACGTGGCGAACAGGGTCTCGCTACTGATCACCCCCGTCACCGTCAGCGCCAGGCCCGCGCCGAGCGCGATGTAGGCGTCGTCCACCGGGGTGGCGATCCAGGCGGCGGTGGCCAGGGTGAAGACGGCGAGGGAGAGCCGCCCGTCGGCGCTGAGGCCGGGGGCGGCGCCGGGGACGGCGAGGAGGGCGCAGAGTCCGAGAACGGCGCAGAGGCCGACGGTCTGCCGGAGGGGGAGAGGCACGCTGTACAGCCTCGGAAGGCACGGTGAGCACCTGATGAGCGGCCCGTGAAGGACTTCTCATCTCACGCGTCGGCTGCTCCGGTCCGCGGGTGCCTGTGAAGCGGCAGGGGCAGAGGCGTAGTGGGGGCGGGCGCGGCTGAGTTACCGTCACATCACGCCTACGGGCGTTTCGTCCACGGACATCAGGGCCCACGGGCCCTCTCCCTGACAGGAGTTCGCGTGCTCGCACTCACGCCCATCGAGCGCGACATGCATCGCCTTCTGCGCTCCCTCGCGCAGGTCGGCGACCCGGCCGACCCGCTTTCCGCCTGCATCGGCTACAAGGAATTCGTGCAACGCGTCGATCCGCACGGTCTGGACCCCTACACGTCGCAGGGCCAGATGCGCGGTCTGTATCCGAAGCTCGGCCATATCAGTGTCTACGAGCACCAGCACGGTCGGCCGCTGCTGTCGGCGCTCGTCGTTCGCAAGGCGACGGGCCGGCCCGGGGACGGTTTCGCCGACCTCGCGGCACAGCTCGGGTTCGAAGCCGCCGACGATCCCGACTTCTGGGAGCACCAGGTGGCGCGGGCCGTGCGCTTCTGGTCCGCCGACGATCCGGTCCTGCTGATGGACTCCGCGATGGACCAGGTGATGAAGGAGCTGGGCTCGATCAAGCGCGCCGTACGCCGGCTTGCCGCCGGGCCGACCGAGAAGGGCTGAGGCCTGCGGCCCCGCTCGCGGAAGCGGGGCCGTTCGTACTGATCTCGGGCCCATGAACAAGCCCCGCGGCCTAGGGCAGCCGGTACCCCATCCCCCGTACCGTCTCCAGCCGCTCCGCCCCCAACTTCCGGCGCAGTGCTCGGACATACACGTCCACGATGTTGGAGCCGGGGTCGAAGTCGTACCCCCACACATGCGACAGGATCTGCTCGCGCGACAGCACCTGGCCCGGGTGGCGCAGGAACATCTCCAGCAGCACGAACTCCCGCGCCGTCAGGTCCACCGTCCGGTCCTCCGCGCGGGCCCGGCGCGTCCGCAGGTCCAGGGCGAGGGTGCCGCTGCGCAACATGGTGACCTCGGGGGCGCGGGCGGCGGTGCGCCGGCGCAGCCGTACCCGGGCGAGCAGCTCCTCGAAGCGGAACGGCTTCGTCATCCAGTCGTCGGCCCCGCCCTCCAGACCGGCCACCGTGTCCCGGACGGAGTCGCGGGCGGTGAGCACGATCACCGGCAGCGTGACGCGCGCCTCGCGCAGCTCCCGCAGCACGGTGAAGCCGTCCCGGCCGGGCAGCCCGATGTCGAGGACCATCAGGTCGAACCCGCCGGTCAGCGCGTGGCCGAGCGCCAGGTCGCCGTCCTCGGCGACGACGGTGGTGAAGCCGTTGGCGCGCAGGCCCTTCTGGACGAACGAGGCGATGCGCTCCTCGTCCTCGGCGATCAGGATGCGGTTCATGAGTCGGTCTCCAGCGTGAGTACGAAGGTGGCTCCGCCGCCCTCGGTCCGGCGGAGGTCGACGCGGCCGTGGTGGCCCTCCGCGATGGCCCTGACGATGGCGAGGCCGAGCCCGGCCCCGCTGGTGCGGGTTCCGCGCCGGGACGTGCCCCGGCGGAACCGTTCGAAGATGACCTCGGCGTCCTCCGGCGGAATGCCGGGCCCGTGGTCGGCGACGTACAGCTCGACGCGGTCGCCCTCGGACCGGGAGCCGATCCGGATGCGCTGGCCGGGCACGGTGTGCTGGACGGCGTTCTGCGCGAGCTGGACCATCGCCTGCGTCATCCGCTGCGGGTCCAGGCGCACTTCGCGGTCCGCGACCCCGTCGAGCACCCACTCCCGCTCGCCGAGGGTCCGCACCTTCACGAACACGTCGGCGGTCAGCTCCGCGAGCTGGACGGGCTCCGGGCGCACGAAGTCGGGGCGTTCGGCCCCCGCGAGCAGCAGCAGGTCCTCCACGATGCGGCTCATCCGGTCCAACTCGTCCGTGACCAGCCGCACCGTCTCCTCCCGGTCCGCCGGATCGTCGCCCATCAGCTCCAGGTGGCCCCGGACGATGGTGATCGGGGTGCGCAGCTCGTGCCCGGCGTCGTCGACGAAGACCCGCTGCGCGGCGAACGCCCGCTCCAGCCGGTCCAGCATCGCGTTGAACGTCTCGGCGAGGGCCGCGATGTCGTCCCGGCCCTCCACGGGGATCCGCCGGGTGAGGTCCTGCTCGGTCAGTTCCGCCGCCGTCGTCCGCACCAGCCGGACGGGGGCGAGGATGCGTCCGGCGACGGCCCAGCCGATCCCGGTCGTCATCAGCAGCGCCACCCCGGACAGGGCGAGCAGCATCCAGAACGTCTTGTCGGCGACGGCCCGTTCGCGCTCCGGATGGAAGGCGACGACGAACGCCCCGGGCTGTCCGCCCGCGGACGGCCCGATCTCAACCTTTGCCCACCGCAGTTCGCCCTGCGGGCGCTCCAGCGTGCCGAAGGAGTCCTTGGCGGCGCGGATCCGGGTGAGCGCGTCGGTGTCCTGCCACAGCGCGATGTCCCGGGGCAGGTCGCGGCGCTGCCGGATGACGTCGGGCCGGTCGCCCGCCGGGCCGGTCAGACCCAGCAACTCCTCGTCCGGGTCGGCGTACTGGCGTTGCAGATAGATGCGCAGCAGCCGGTCGGCGGTGTCGAACCGGCCGCCGGTGTCCGGGTCCACCCCCTGCGGCACGAAGTTCGCGAACTCGCCGGTCTCCTGGGTGAGCAGCTGGCTGATGCGGTGGTCCACGTCCCGCTGGAGGATCGAGCGTACGGTGACGGCGACCGCGCCCAGCGCGACCGCCATCACGACCAGCAGCCACAGCAGGATCCGTACCCGGGCGGAAATCCTCGGAAAGCCCAGCGGCGACCGGCTAACCGTCATCACCGAAGTCGTCGTCATCGTCGTCATCGGCCGCCGAGGGGCCCGGAACGACGGAGCTGTCCGGCGTACGGGTCGGGGTGGCGGAATCGCTCGGCGTCGGGAAGCCGTTCGGGGAGGTGCTCCCGCTCGGCGACGTGTCCCCGCCCGGCGGCGGTGTGCCGCGCGGGCTCTCCTCCAGCCGGACGGTGGGGGGCACCTTCGGCGCGTCCGAGGTGTCGGTCATGGCATAGCTGGTGGCCGCTATGCCCAGCGGCACGGCGACGACGGCTGCCAGGGCCGCCAGACGAGGTGAGAAAGCCATGCGTTCACCCTGACGGTCCCGGGCGGTACCAACATGAAGTCAGGATGAACATTCCTTCATCTCGGGCAGAGCGGATATCCGGCCGGGGGAGGACACCCGTTTCCGCTTGCTTCGAGTGCACTCCAAGGATTTAGCGTGGAGGGCATGACGGTGATCGACGGAACCACCCGGAGCACTCCCGCGACAACCGCACAGCCACGGCCCTCCTCGGGGGTGGACGTCTGCGCGGCCGCCCCGAAGCCGCACCCACGCCCCGCGGGCCAGGACAGCTACACCATCAGCGAGGTCGTCGCCTTCACCGGGCTCACCGCGCACACCCTGCGCTGGTACGAGCGCATCGGGCTCATGCCCCACGTCGACCGCTCGCACACCGGCCAGCGCCGCTTCAGCAACCGCGACCTGGACTGGCTGGCCTTCGTCGGCAAGCTGCGGATGACCGGGATGCCGGTCGCCGACATGGTGCGGTACGCGGAGCTGCTGCGCGAGGGGGAGTCCACCTTCGAGGCACGGCAGGAGCTGCTGGAGGCGACCCGCCGCGATGTGATCACGCGGATCGCGGAGCTCCACGACACCCTCGCCGTCCTCGACCACAAGATCGAGTTCTACGCGGGCGCCCGCCGGGCGCCGGAGAGGCACAGCGCCTGATGACTGTTGACAAGATCGCCACCGTGGAGCTGGGCGCGGGCGGACCGCGCGTCGGCGTCCAGGGGCTCGGCTGCATGGGCATGAGCGAGTTCTACGGAGACACCGACCTCGCCGCCGCCCGCGACACCCTGGACGCGGCCCTGGAGGCCGGCGTCACGCTCCTCGACACCGCCGACGCCTACGGACGCGGGGCAAACGAGGAGTTCCTCGCCCCGTTCGTCGGGGCCCACCGGGACGAGATCACCCTCGCCACCAAGTTCGCCCTCGTCCGCACCGACGACCCCCACTACCGGGGCATCAGCAACGACCCCGCGTACATCCGTACCGCCGTAGAGGCGAGCCTGCGCCGGCTGAACACCGACGTCATCGACCTCTACTACATGCACCGCCGCGACCCGGCCGTCCCGCTCGCCGAGTCGATCGGCGCGCTGGCGGAGCTGGTCCGGCAGGGCAAGGTCAAACAGCTCGGACTGAGCGAGGTGACCGGCCCCGAGCTGCGCGAGGCGTACGCGGTGCACCCCATCGCCGCCCTCCAGTCGGAATGGTCCCTCTTCAGCCGCGACGTCGAGCAGAGCGCCGTCGGCGCGGCGGCCGAGCTGGGCGTCACGCTCGTCCCGTACTCCCCGCTCGGCCGGGGCTTCCTCACCGGGGCCTTCACCGACGCGGGCAAGGACCTCGCGGCGAACGACTTCCGGGCCCACCAGCCCCGTTTCACCGGCGACAACGCCAAGGCGAACGCGGCCCTGCTGGAGCCCGTCCACAAGATCGCCGCCGCGCACGGGGTGACGGCCGCGCAGGTGGCCCTCGCCTGGGTCCAGCAGCGCGCCGAGGTCCACGGCCTGAACGTGGTCCCGATCCCCGGCACCCGCAAGCGCAGCCGCCTCCTGGAGAACGTCGCGGCGACCCGGCTGACCCTGACGGCGGACGAACTGGCCGCGCTGGAGCCGATCGCGGGGCGGGTGGCGGGGGACCGGTACCCGGACATGAGCAGTACGTCGGCGGCGCGGGAGAAGTAGGCCGGAAGACGGCACCCTGGGGAGCGACGCCCCGGGCCGCACCCTCGGCCGCTCACGCCAGCCCCAGCGCGAACACCGCGAACCCCGCCGCGAGCAGACCCGCCAGCGCGCGGCGGGCGTTCGCGGCGCGGGTGCCCGCGCGCCACGGGGCCTCGAACCGGCGCGCGTACCGGGCGATCAGCACCAGCAGCCCGGCGAACACCGGCAGCCAGGCGATCCGGGCGAGGGCCCAGCCCACCGTGTCCGGCGCGGTCGTCAGCCCCGCCACCGCCGTGCCCCCGGCCCCCGTCAGCGAGGCCGGTACGGCGGCGGCCAGCATCGCCGTCTGGTGCCAGCACAGGATCGTCATCGCGGACAGGTTGATCACCACGACCGGCGCCCAGAGCAGCGGCTTGCGCAGCAGCCGCCCGAGCCGGTCCCGCAACAGGATCGCCGCCCCGCTCTGCGCCGCCGCCAACGCCACCACCAACAACGACGGCGGATGCGAGTTCGTCCGGGCCTCGCCCGGCACCCCGACCATGGACGCCGGGTAGTGGAAGACCAGCAGCAGCACGGCGAACAGCACCCCGCCGCCGACCAGCAGCAGCCGGGCCCCGCGCTTCCCGATGCGCCCCTCGCCCCAGGACACGCCGAGCTGATACGCGAACAGCCAGCCGGGCAGGATGTTGAGCACGCTCAGCCAGGACGGCATCGCCTCCGCGAACGGCCCGTAGCGCAGGAAGTCCACGACGGCGACGGAGACCAGCAGCGGGAGCGCCGCCCAGCCGCCGAGCCTCCGCGCCAGCGCGACGCAGACCGGGGTGAGGGCCGTGACCACGGTGTACACCCCGACGAACCAGAGCGGCTGGATCACCAGAGTCGACCCCGTACGCAGGGTGTCGCCGGGCACGCCCAGCGCGGAGAGCACCGCGAGCAGCACCGCCCACACGGCGCTCACCCCGAGCACGGGACGGCCGAGCCGGGCCAGCCGGCCGCCCAGCCAGGCGGCCGTGGTCGAGGGCCGACGGCGGTAGGAGAGGACCGCGGCGTACCCGCCGACCAGGAAGAAGATGCCCAGCATCTGAAGCACCCAGCTCGCGGGGGCGAGCGCGCCGAACGTGGCGAGCGGGCTCGCGTTGTGCAGTCCTTCGGCGTCCAGCCGGAACCCGCCGAGCATCCAGTGACCGAGCGGCACGGCGAGCAGCGCCAGGGCCCGCAGGCCGTCGATGGCGCGGTCGCGGTGGGCGGGGGTGGAGGCGTCGATCCGGGCGGCGAGCTGCCGCGCGTCCTTGCGTACGGCGTTCATCGGACGGCCCCTTCCAGGACCGGCGCGAGGACCGGCGCGTGCGCCGCGGCGTGCGAGCCGTGCAGCGCCTGCGTGTCCGCCGGGACATGAGCGCCTTCCGCCCCGGCCGTGCCCCGTGCGATGGCGGCGAAGGTCCGCAGCGAATCCGTCCCCGGCGCGAAGTAACCGGCATGCCCCCGGGCCTCGTTCGCCGGTACGCGGCGGGCGCCGAACGCCGGGTCGGTCGGGTCCGTGCCGTGGCCGAGGCCCGCGAAGCGCACGTTCGGCACGTTGTCGATCCAGTCGGTCGGGTCCTTCGCCGCCCACACCCGGGCCTTCGTCCGCAGCCCCGCGGCATCGTCCGCCCGCATGCCGGGGGAGCCCAGGACCACCAGGTCGGTGGCGGGCAGGCGGTGTGCGGCGAGCCCGCAGACGACGGAGCCGTAGCTGTGGCAGAACACGGCGGGCGCGGGCAGCCCGTCCGCCGTCAGCCCCTCCGTGAACCGGGTCAGCCGCCCCGCGCCCGCCTCCGCGAGGGTGCCGGAGGCCGCGTCGATGCCGACGCCCACCGGGGTGGTGTACCCGACCCAGGCGACGACGGCCGTCCCCGGACCGGCCGCCGTGTGCAGGGTCCTGGCCATCCCGGCGGGAGCCCCGTGCGCGGCGACCTTCCGGTCGAAGGTCCCGGCGTCGTTGTCGGACCCGGGCACCACCACCGAGACCCGGTGCGCGGCGCGCAGGTCTCCGAACACCTCGGCCACCTGACCGCGTCCGCGCGGGTCGAACGCGAGGATCTGCCTGCCGGGGGCGGCCAGCGAACGGTAGCGGGGGTCGTCGGCGGCGGCCAGCGCAAGGGAGTTGGCGCGGTAGCGCAGTTCCAGCGGCGTCCCGTCGAGATTCCCGACGACGGACGGATGCCGCACCACCAGCAGTTGCTGCTCACGCACGCTCAACCCCGCGAAGAAGGCCGCGACTTCGTCAGGCGTGGAGCGCTCCGGATCGGGCAGTTCCGTGCCGAGCGCCCCGTCCTCCCGCCACTGCGCACTGCCCGGCGGCGGCCCGGTCAGCGCCTGCTGCGCATCCCCCGAGACCCAGCCGGCGGTTCCCGCCACCACGCTGGTGGCCAGTGCGAACGCGGCCAGCGTCCTCGCGTATCGGCGCATCGTGCCCTCCCTCTCCGGATCCGCACCGGGCGGTGCGACCGGGAGGAAGGTAGGAAGAGGACGGGTGACGCGACGTCACACCGGGGAGCCAACTGCGGGGTGATACCGGGGTAGGGGGTGGGGGAGCCGGGGACTACTACGCTCCCGCGTCCCCCGGCGTCACCAGCCCCGACTCGTACGCGAAGATCACCGCCTGCGCCCGGTCCCGCAGGTCCAGCTTGGCCAGCACCCGCCCGATGTGCGTCTTGACGGTCTGCTCGGCCAGCACAAGACGCCCCGCGATCTCCTGGTTCGACAGCCCCCGGGCGATCAGCTCCAGCACCTCGCTCTCGCGCGGCGTCAGCCCGTTCAGCCGGAGCGCCTGCCCGGTGCGCGTCGCCCCGGAGGGCCGCTGCGCCGCGAAGTCCGCGATCAGCCGCCGGGTCACCGAGGGCGCGAGCAGCGCGTCCCCGGCCGCCACCACCCGTACCGCCGCGATCAGATCGGCGGGCGGGGCGTCCTTCAGCAGGAACCCGGACGCCCCGGCGCGCAGCGCCTCGTACACGTAGTCGTCCACGTCGAACGTCGTCAGCATCAGGACCTTCGGGCGGTGCACCACCCCCACCGGCGGGTTCAACAGCTCGCGCGCGGCGGCCAGTCCGTCCATCTCCGGCATCCGGACGTCCATCAGGACCACGTCGGGATGCTGGTTGCGGCTGACGTCCACACCCTGGCGGCCGTCCGCCGCCTCGCCCACCACGTCGATGTCGCTCTGCGCCGCCAGCAGCGCCGCGAACCCGGCCCGCACCATGGCCTGGTCGTCGACGATGATCACGCGGATGGTCACAGATCCTCCGAAGAAGGTTGTACGGAAGGGGAGTCGGCCGGGGATCCGGCCGGGGGCAGCGGCATCCGGGCGGCCACCCGGAAGCCGCCGTCGGGCAGCGGCCCGGTGTCCAGCGTGCCGCCGGTCAACCGTACGCGCTCCCGCATCCCCACCAGCCCGTGTCCGGTCCCGGCGCTCTCCAGCGGCGAAGCGGGCTTCGGCGCGGGCCCGTTGACCACCAGCACGTTCAGATGGCCCGCGGACGCCCGGACCGAGACCTGGGTGCGCGCCCCCGGCGCGTGCCGCACCACATTGGCCAGCGCCTCCTGCACGATCCGGTACGCCGACAGATCCACCGCCGGCGGCACCTCGCCCCGCCCCGAGCCCAGCTCCGCGGCGAGCGACAGCTCCACCGGCAGCCCGGCCCGTACCGTGGCCTCCACCAGTTGCTGGAGCCGGTCCAGTCCCGGCTGTGGGGCCCGGTCGCCCTCGGTGCCGTCGCTGCGCAGCACCGACAGCAGCCGCCGCATCTCGCCGAGCGACTCCCGCGCCGCCGCCGCGATGGCGGCGAACTCCTCCCGCGCGGGCTCCGGCAGCCCGGAGATCCGGTACGGCGCGGAGTCCGCCTGCACGGTGATCACCGACATGTGGTGCGCGACCACGTCGTGCAGCTCACGGGCGATCCGCGTCCGCTCCTCCAGCAGCGTGCGCTGCGCCCGTTCCGCCTCGCTGATCGTCTCCTGCTCGGCCAGCCGCCGGGTCGCCTCGCCCCGCTCCCGTACCGCCGCGCCGATCACCAGGACCACCGCGCCGAGGATCGGCAGCAGCAGGGCGCTGCCGGTGGCGCGGTCCGATGGCGCGATCAGATGCAGGACCGCCCCGGCCGCCGCCGTCGCCGCCCACACCGCGACGACGGTCCGCCGGGTCTCGCGCAGGCCGAGGGCCAGCAGCAGGAAGAGGTACGCGACCAGGGTCGGCGGGGGCCACGGCCAGGTGTCGTGCCGCCCGGGATCGTGGGCCAGCAGCACCAGCGCGCTCACGATGTCGGCCGGAAAGATGATCCACCACGCCTGGAGGGGCCGGTGGGCCAGCATCAGCAACGGGGCCGCCTGGGCCACCCCGAGCGCCCCGGCCAGCGCGCCCGGCACGCCGTACTGCGAGGCCAGGACGGTGATGGTGACCGGGATGAAGGTCGCGGCCAGGGCGAGCACCACGACGTACGGCAGCAGCCGCTGCCACTGCTTCGGCGCGTCGGCCAGCAGCGGGGTGGACGGATGGGACGCGTGGGACAGCCCGTGGGCCAGCTCGCGCAGATTGCGGCGGGCGGCGCTCAGCAGACCGTCGGCGGGCGGCGGGGGCCCGGCGGGGGAGGGGGAAGGAGAAGTGGCCATGGCCCGGCCAGCCTAGGCAGGCGAAGGACCCTGGGGCGTCATACCGGGGTTCCGACCCGGCCGGACCGGCTCATACTCCGGTACGGGGACGGGGACGGGTACGGGTACGGGAGTGGGGACGGGGCGCGGCCTGCACGCGCGGCCTGTACTCAGGGCCGGGGCGCGGCCTGCACTCGCGCGGCCTGTACTCAGGGCCGGGGCTCAGGGCATGCGCCCAGGGCACGCACTCCGGGGCGGCGTCACAGCTCCGCGAGCAGCTGGGCCTTCTTCGCGGTGTACTCGGCGTCCGTCACCAGTCCGGCCTGGTGCAGCTCGCCGAGGTGATGTATCCGCTCGGCGATGTCCGCCGGATCGCGCCGCCCGGCGTTCACCAGGGCCGGGGCGGAGGCGGCGGGCGCGGGCTGGGTCCGGCGTACGGATTCCAGGACGGCGGCGGCGAAGGGCAGCGACTCGTGCACCGGCCCGTACCCCAGGCCGAACAGCACGGCGGCCGGATCCTGGTCCGCGGCCCGGGCGACCGGAGACGCGACGGGCACCCCGTCCGCCGACCCGCCGCCCGCGCTCCCGGAGCCGCCGGGACCGTGCAGATCGCCCAGGCTGCCGCCGGTGCGGTGATCGACGGGGGCCGCCGCGCGGGGCACCAGCCGCAGGTATCCGTCGAGGGCCTCGGGCGAGCGCCATACGATTCCGGCCAACTCGCTCACCTTGAAGGTCTGGTCGCCGGCCTTCCACTTGGCGCTGGAGGCCCCGGTCCACGACCACCGGAAGGAGACCCGCTCGCCGTCGAAGCCTGCCCGGCCGTCGTACGCCTTGAAGTTCATCGGGGCCTCGGGGGCCGCCACCAGGAAGCGGTCGGCGGGCTCGTCGGACGCCGGGTCGAGCAGGGCCCGCAGCTCGTCCGCGTAATACTCCGCGAGCACCTCCCGCTCCGCCGGAAGCACCAGGCGATAGGGGTCGCACCCCTCCTTGAGCTGCCCGGAGGCAGCCTCCACCAGAGGATCGGCACCCGCCCTCGGCACGGCACGCAGAACCACCGTGCCCCGCTTCCCGGGGGTCAGCGTCACCGACGACAGCGCCGCATACGGGATGCGGCGTTCCCGCAGGCTCTGGAAGAGCTTCGGTGTGCGGATGCCCCGTTCGAAGCGGATGAGCACGGAGTCGGTGTCGAACTCCCAGGTGGCATGAATTCCGGCCAGCACATCACCCATGTGCCTCATCGTATGCGGCACAGTCGCCCGCGTCCCCCCTCGGAGTAAGTCCCAATTAATCCGCCCGACACGCGCCTCTACGCGCGTCAGCTCTCCCGGTCGCCGGAAATACCGCTGTGGCACGTGCTGTCGGCGCTCGCGCAGCTGACCGATCCGTACGCTCCGACGCCGATCGCGGCGAAGTTGTCGAGGCTCTCGGTGCCCGGTTCGAAGTAGCCGCTGTGCCCGGCGGCGCCGGCCGCCGAGACGATCCGCGCGCCGAACGACGGGTCGACCGGGTCGGCCCCGTGACCGATCCCGCCGAACTCCATGTGCGGTACGTCCCCGATCCAGTCGTCCCCGTCCCGCGTCGCCCAGATCCGGGCGCCGGTCTCCAGCTGTCCGGCGTTGGCGGCCCGCATACCGGGGCTGCCCGCGACCGCGATGTCGGCGACCCGGTCGGGGGCCCGGTGCGCGGCCACCCCGCACACCACGGAGCCGTAGCTGTGGCAGAACAGCGAGACCTTCGAGCCGCCGGGTAGCGCGCCGACCATCGCGTTCAGCCGGACCGCGCCGTCCGCCGCGAGCCCGCCCAGCGCCGCGTCCATGCCGAGACCGGCCGGGGCGGTGTAGTCGGCCCAGGCGATGACTGCCGTACGGGTGCCCGGGGAGGCCGAGCGCTCCGCCCCGTACAGCGACTTGGCCATGCCGACGGGGGCCGCGTACTGGCGTTTGTTGCGCTCCAGGGTCAGCAGATGGGTGTCGACGCCCGGGACGACGACGGAGACCCGGGCGGCCCGGTCGAGATTGCCGAACACCTCGGCCGCACGGCCCTTCCCGGACGGATCGAAGGCCAGGATCTGGCGCTCACCCCCGAGCATCGACCGGAACCGTTCGAGGCGGGCCCTCGCCTCACCGCGCCCGTCCGGCGAGAGCCTCTCGTCGTGCGCGCGCACCTGTTCCTCGGCCGCGGCCTGTCTGAGGGCCACCCGGTTGGCGTGGTAGCGCAGCGTGACCGGCGCGCCGTTCAGATTCCCCACCACGGACGGGTACTTGCCCGCGAGCGCGACCTGCTGTCCCGAGCTGAGGGTGGCGAAGAAGTGGGCCATCCGGTAAGCGGGAGCGCCCACCTCCGGCAGCGAGTGGCCCGCTATCCGGTCCCGCGCCCAGGAGGCGAGAGCCAGCTCGCGCTCCCCGTTGACGTGCTGATCCCGGATGGCGCTCCAGCCCGTCGTCGCCAGCATCACGAACACGACCGCTACGGCGAGCAGCGCGCGCCACACGGTCAACGTGGGGGAGGTGTCGAAGGAAGTCACTGCGCCACACCCTAGGAGACGCACGCCGACGACCGTGATTCGGGTGAGCTACATCACCCGTCTGCGGAGGATTGACCCCGGATTCTTCACGGAGGGTCACGGCCGTCCCGTGGTCACGCGACGGCTTCTGCCGCTCCGTGCCCGCGCCGCTACCGCCGCTGCCGTCCCGCGCCCGCGCTACTGCTCCTGACGCCAGTCGCGGGCGAGGGCCGGGACGAGCTGGTCGAGGTACTCCTCGGTCAGATCGCGCAGCGCCTCCACGCTCGGATCGACCCCCTGCCCCCACAGCTGGCCGGTCACCCGCATCACCCCGGAGAACGCGGCGACGGCCACCCGCGGCCGGGGATCCCGCTCCACGTCCAGCCCCTCGCGCTCCGCGATCAGCAGGGCGATCTGGTTCTCCAGGGCGATGCCGCGCCGCATGTGGGCGGCGAGCAGGGAGGGGGTCGACTCGATCATCTGGTAGGTCCGCATATGGAGGTCGACGGTGATGACCTCCTCGATCGCCTCGCCGATGCTGTTCCACGCGCACAGCACCGCCCGGCGCATGGCCTCGAAGGGCGCTTCGGCGGCGGGGCGCCGGCGCAGCTCCTCGATGAAGCGGGATTCGACCACCTCCTGCACGGCGAAGGTGACCTCCTCCTTGCTCGCGAAGTAGCGGAAGAAGGTGCGCTGGGAGACCTCCACGGCGTCGACGATCTCGTCGACGGTGGTGCGTTCGTACCCCTGGGTGGTGAACAATTCGAGGGCGGCGCGCAACAAGGCGTCCCGGGTGCGCTGTTTCTTGCGTTCACGCAGTCCGGCGCGGGGCTCGACTGTCTGCCCGTCGGTCACGTACCGGTCCCTCTTTTCCCGTGTTTGTCCAGCTCAGCATACCTGTGCGCTACGTGTGAGCTACGTGACAGTTACTGACTTGTGAATTGGTTTGTCAACTGTCAGCGGCTGTCACTAGTCTCCCCGTATGACTAGTCAGACCACCGTCGAGAAGGCGCCGCGGGAGCCCGAAGACAACGCAGGACCCGCCCCGGTCAAGGGGCTTCGCGGCCACCCCTGGCTGACCCTCTTCGCCGTCGCCATCGGCGTGATGATGGTCGCCCTCGACGGCACCATCGTCGCCATCGCGAACCCCGCGATCCAACGCGACCTCGGCGCCTCGCTCGCCGACGTCCAGTGGATCACCAACGGCTATCTGCTCGCCCTCGCCGTCGCCCTGATCACCGCGGGCAAGCTGGGCGACCGCTTCGGCCACCGTCAGACCTTCCTCATCGGCATCGCGGGCTTCGCCCTCGCCTCCGGTGCGATCGGTCTCTCCAGCGAGATCTCGCTGGTCATCCTCTTCCGGGTGCTCCAGGGCCTCTTCGGCGCCCTGCTCATGCCGGCCGCGCTCGGCCTGCTGCGCGCCACCTTCCCCGCCGAGAAGCTGAACATGGCGATCGGCATCTGGGGCATGGTCATCGGAGCGTCCACCGCGGGCGGTCCGATCGTCGGCGGTCTGCTCGTCGAGCACGTCAGCTGGCAGTCGGTCTTCTTCATCAACGTGCCGGTCGGCATCGTGGCGCTCGTCTTCGGCCTGGTGATCCTCAAGGACCACCGCGCCGCCAACGCGCCGCGCTCCTTCGACATCCCCGGCATCGTGCTGCTCTCGGGCGCGATGTTCGCCCTCATCTGGGGCATCATCAAGGCCGGTGAGTCCTGGGGCTGGGGCGACGGGCGGACCTGGGCCTGGCTGGCCGCCGCCATCGCGCTCTTCATCACCTTCGGCCTCTGGGAGACCCGGGTCAAGGAGCCCCTCGTTCCGCTGGGGATGTTCCGCTCCGTCCCGTTGACGGCCGGTGTCGTCCTCATGATGCTGATGGCCTTCGCCTTCATGGGCGGCCTCTTCTTCGTGACGTTCTTCCTCCAGGGCGTCCATGGCCTCAGCCCGGTCGACAGCGGTCTGCACCTGCTGCCGCTGACCGCCATGATGATCGTCTCCTCGCCGGTCGCCGGCCTGCTGATCACCAAGTTCGGCCCGCGCGTCCCGCTGGTCGGCGGCATGGTCTGCACGGCCACCGCGATGTTCGGCATGACCACGCTCAGCGAGTCCACCGGCACCTTCGCGATGTCCCTCTGGTTCGCCCTGCTCGGCTGCGGGCTCGCCCCGGTCATGGTCGGCGCCACCGAGGTCATCGTCGGCAACGCGCCCATGGAGCTGTCCGGCGTGGCAGGTGGCCTCCAGCAGGCCGCCATGCAGGTCGGCGGCGCGCTCGGCACCGCCGTTCTCGGCGCGGTCATGTCCTCCAAGGTCAGCGCCGAGTTCGCGGACAACTGGGCGGGCGCGGGACTGCCCGGCGCCCCCGACCCGAAGCTGGAGGAGGCCGCCGAGTTCGGCATGGTCCCGGCCGACGCGCTCGCCAAGGCCCCCGGCATGACGCCGGACGTCATCGACCGCATCGGCGGGGTCATCCACGACACCTTCATGTCCGGGATGGGCCTGGCCTTCACGGTCGCGGGCGTCGTCGCGGTCGTCGCCGCCTTCGTCGCCACCCTCACCAAGCGCGGCGAGAACGCCGAGGCGGGTGCCGGAGTCGGCCACATCTGACGCCGGCGCGACACCGGTCGCCGACGGCGCAGTTCGTCAACACAGCGCAGGTCACAGCCCCGCCGAATCCTTTCGGCGGGGCTGTCGCCTATCAGGGTGGAACACCCCCGCCACGCCTTCCGCGCACCGCGCTCGGTGACTCAGAGTGATCGGCGGAAGCATGCACAGCACCGACCGACCACGGGGGTTGATCCACCATGCGCACGAACCTCACGCGCACGAATCTCACGCGTACGGCCGTTCTCGCGGCCGCCCTGGCCACCGCCGCACTCGTTCCCCAGGCCATGGCCCACGACCGGGCGGCAGCGGCGCCCGAGCGGCCCCCGGGCGTCAGCCTCGGCGCCTGTGAGGCGGGCAGGCTCTGCCTCTGGAAGAAGCCCGACTTCACCGGGGCCCGCCACACCTTCGAGCTCTCCGACACCGACATCGAGAGCTGCGTCCCGCTGCCGAAGGGCGGTGACGCCCAGTCCCTCGCCAACCGCACCGGCCGGCCCGTCACGACCTACCAGTCCGCCGAGTGCGCGGAGACGGGGGAGTTCGAGACGTACCCCGGCGGGGGCACCTGGACGCCCCGGTCGCCGTACCAGGTACGCGCCTTCAAGATCTGGGAGAACTGAGGCCGCCTGCCCCGGACACGCGAAGGGGCGGCGACGCGCCCGCGTCACCGCCCCTTCACAGCGTCTCCCGCTACAGCGTTTCCCGCTTACGCGTCGCCGCCCGCCGCGCCCGGGTCGGCCGCGGCCACGTCCAGGAGCTCGTAGCGGTCGACAGCCGTCTTCAGGGCCGACCGGTCGATCTTGCCCTCCTTGGCGAGCTCGGTCAGCACCGCCAGCACGATCGACTGCGCGTCGATGTGGAAGAACCGGCGGGCCGCGCCCCGGGTGTCCGCGAATCCGAAGCCGTCCGCGCCCAGCGACTGGTACGCGCCCGGCACCCAGCGCGCGATCTGGTCCGGCACCGAACGCATCCAGTCCGAGACCGCCACGAACGGGCCCTGGGCCCCTTCGAGCTTCTTGGTCACGTACGGGACGCGCTGCTCCTCCTCCGGGTGCAGGAGGTTGTAGCGCTCCACGTCCACCGCCTCGCGGCGCAGCTCGTTCCAGGAGGTCGCCGACCAGACGTCCGCCTTGACGTTCCACTCGTCCGCGAGGATCTTCTGCGCCTCCAGGGCCCAGGGGACCGCCACACCCGACGCCATGATCTGGGCCGGGATCTCGCCCTTCTCGCCGGGGCCGAAGCGGTGGATGCCCTTGAGGATGCCCTCGACGTCCACGTTCTCGGGCTCGGCCGGGTGCTGGATCGGCTCGTTGTAGACGGTGAGGTAGTAGAAGACGTCCTCGTTGGCCTCGCCGTACATCCGGCGCAGCCCGTCCTTCATGATGTGCGCGATCTCGAACCCGTACGCCGGGTCGTACGCGACACAGCCCGGGTTCGTCGACGCGAGCAGCTGCGAGTGGCCGTCCGCGTGCTGGAGGCCCTCGCCCGTCAGCGTGGTGCGCCCGGCCGTCGCGCCCAGCACGAAGCCGCGCGCGAGCTGGTCGGCCATCTGCCAGAACTGGTCACCGGTGCGCTGGAACCCGAACATCGAGTAGAAGACGTACACCGGGATCAGCGGCTCGCCGTGCGTCGCGTACGCCGAACCGGCGGCGATCAGCGAGGCCGTACAGCCCGCCTCGGAGATGCCGTCGTGCAGCATCTGACCCGTCGGCGACTCCTTGTACGCGAGCAGCAGATCGCGGTCGACCGCCTCGTACTGCTGACCGAGCGGGTTGTAGATCTTCGCACTCGGGAAGAACGCGTCCATGCCGAAGGTGCGGTACTCATCAGGGGCGATCAGCACGAAACGCTTGCCGATCTCCTTGTCCCGCATGAGGTCCTTCAGTACGCGGACGAACGCCATGGTGGTGGCGATCGACTGCGAGCCCGACCCCTTCTTCGCGGCCGCGTACGTCTTGTCCTCGGGCTGCGGCAGCGGCTTCGCCCGCACGACCCGGGTCGGGACGTAACCGCCCAGACCCTGGCGGCGGTCGTGCATGTACTGGATCTCCTCCGAGTCGCGGCCCGGGTGGTAGTAGGGCGGGTAGCCCTCGTCCAGCTGCTTGTCCGTGATCGGGATGTGCAGGCGGTCCCGGAAGCGCTTGAGGTCCTCGACCGTGAGCTTCTTCATCTGGTGGGTCGCGTTGCGGCCCTCGAAGTTCGGCCCCAGCGTCCAGCCCTTGACCGTCTGCGCCAGGATGACCGTCGGCTGCCCCTTGTGCGCCTTGGCCGCCGCGTAGGCCGCGTAGACCTTGCGGTGGTCGTGACCGCCGCGGCCCAGGTGCAGGATCTGCTGGTCGGTCATGTCCTTGACCATGTCCCGCAGCCGCGGGTCGTCGCCGAAGAAGTGCTCGCGGATGTACGAGCCGGTCTCCGTGGCGTACGTCTGGAACTGGCCGTCCGGCGTGGTGTTCAGCTTGTTGACCAGGATGCCCGTGCGGTCCTGCGCCAGCAGCGGATCCCAGGAACGGTCCCAGACCAGCTTGATGACGTTCCAGCCGGCGCCCCGGAACTGCGACTCCAGCTCCTGGATGATCTTGCCGTTGCCGCGCACCGGGCCGTCGAGGCGCTGGAGGTTGCAGTTGACCACGAAGGTCAGGTTGTCCAGCCCCTCGCGGGCCGCGATGGACAGCTGGCCCAGCGACTCCGGCTCGTCCATCTCGCCGTCGCCCAGATAGGCCCAGACGTGCGACTTGGAGGTGTCGGCGATCCCGCGCGCCTCCATGTAGCGGTTCATCCGCGCCTGGTAGATCGCGCCGAGCGGGCCGAGGCCCATCGAGACGGTCGGAAACTCCCAGAAGTCCGGCATCAGCCGCGGGTGCGGGTAGCTGGACAGACCGTTCGGGGCCTTCGACTTCTCCTGGCGGAACGCGTCGAGCTGCGCCTCGCTCAGCCGGTCCAGCAGGAACGCGCGGGCGTAGATCCCCGGCGACGCGTGCCCCTGGAAGAAGATCTGGTCGCCGCCGTCGCCCTGGTCCTTGCCCCGGAAGAAGTGGTTGAAGCCCACGTCGTACAGCGAGGCGGAGGACGCGAAGGTGGCGATGTGGCCGCCGACGCCGATCCCGGGGCGCTGGGCCCGCGAGACCATCACGGCGGCGTTCCAGCGGGTCGCGTTGAGGACCTTGCGCTCGATCTCCTCGTCGCCGGGGAAGAACGGCTCGTCCTTCGTGGCGATCGTGTTCACGTAGTCCGTGCTGCGCATCTCCGGCACCGCGACGCGCTTCTCCCGCGCGCGCTCGATGAGCCGGAGCATCAGATAGCGGGCCCGCTCACGGCCGCGCTCGTCGACGGCGGCGTCGAGGGAGTCGAGCCATTCCCGGGTTTCCTCAGGATCAAAATCCGGGACCTGGCTCGGAAGGCCGCCAATGATGATCGGGTTGCGATCGGATCCGGAAGCCACACTGTTCCTTCGCTGTTCGATGGTGCTCTACGGGGCCTGTTACGGGGGACGTACCCCCCGAACGACGCTGTCAACTCTGTGCGCCAACTCTGCGTGCGCCGCTTCCATCGTGCTACCGCGAGGGCCCGAACGTCATCTCTACCGGGGGGTAACCCGGAGGTTCGGAAAACTCGTCCACGGGGCACGAGTGTGGGCAGTACACGGCTGGGTACGGGCAAACCGCAACCTTACGCCCAAGGCGTCCAAGCGTTCCCAAAGGCTGTTCGACTCCTATTGGCGGATCGAAACCGCATAAGCTGAGGAAGGACGTAAACGGATGGAGCGACCTCGGGGAGGCCCCTGGAAGCCGCCGGAGAGACATGCCGGAACTTGCGGCGACGTGGCAGGGAACGTCACCGTATAGGCGGTCTCGCACACTGGGTACTTGCGCGATTCGCCGGGCCCGTGTGGACTACGGCCTACGCCCCGCGCACGCGCGTGGCTGCAGCATTTTCCGAAGACATGATCAGGAGGCAACCCGTGAGCGCGACCGCGGACCACGCGGAGGAGCGGACCAACCCGGCAGCACGCCTGGGGTTCGAGCCCGGACAAGTGGTCCAGGAGATCGGCTACGACGAAGACGTCGAGCTGGAGCTCCGTGAGGGCATTGAGGCCACTACCGGCCAGGAACTCGTCGACGAGGATTACGACGACGTCGCAGACGTCGTCCTGCTCTGGTTCCGCGACGAGGACGGCGACCTTACGGACGCGCTGGTGGATGCCATTGGTCTGATCGAGGACGGCGGTACGGTCTGGCTGATGACGCCGAAGACCGGCCGTGACGGATACGTCGAACCGAGCGACATCAATGAGGCTGCCCAGACAGCCGGTCTCGCCCAGACCAAGAGCATCAGCGCGGGCAAGGACTGGACGGGCAGCCGTCTGGTCACCCCCAAGGGGGCCAAGGCCAAGCGCTGAACCACGTTTCGCACCACCCGAGGCCCTCACGGGAGCACACCGCGCCCGTGAGGGCCTTCGTACGCCCGCGACCCGGCCTCGTATGCCCGCGACCGGCGTCCACGGCCCCTCCGGGGCCGGCCCGCGGCTCCTGCGTAGGGTGGGTGTCACCCGGACGGACCCGGCCCGGGATGCGGAGAAGCGGCGAAGGGATGCGTGTTCCATGACGATCGAGGTCGGCAGCCAGGCCCCGGACTTCCAGCTCAAGGACAACCACGGCCGGACCGTGCGGCTGTCGGAGTTCCGCGGTGAGAAGAACGTGGTGCTGGTGTTCTACCCGTTCGCCTTCACCGGCGTCTGCACCGGCGAGCTGTGCGCGCTCCGCGACGAGCTGCCCCGCTTCGAGAACGAGGGCACCCAGCTCCTCGCCGTCTCCAACGACTCCATCCACACCCTGCGCGTCTTCGCCGAGCAGGAGGGCCTGGAGTACCCGCTGCTGTCCGACTTCTGGCCGCACGGGGAGACCTCGCGGGCGTACGGCGTCTTCGACGAGGACAAGGGCTGCGCGGTGCGCGGCACCTTCGTGATCGACAAGGCGGGTACCGTCCGCTGGAGCGTCGTCAACGGCCTCCCGGACGCGCGCGACCTGAACGACTACGTCAAGGCGCTCGAAGCGCTCTGAGACGATCTCCTGGCGACGCCCGGTCAAAAGCCTGTTTTGGCCGGGAACCGGTCACTAGGATCCAATCGTTGATCCGATGCCAACGAACGACGGGGACGCTGGTGTCTGCCGGCCCCTGAGAAAACTACTGGAGGACTCGTGGGAGTCAGCCTCAGCAAGGGCGGCAACGTCTCGCTGACCAAGGCCGCGCCCAACCTGACCGCGGTCATCGTCGGTCTGGGCTGGGACGCCCGCACCACCACCGGTGGTGACTTCGACCTCGACGCCAGCGCGCTGCTGGCGAACGCCGAGGGCAAGGTCGCCGCCGACGGCAATTTCGTCTTTTTCAACAACCTGAAGAGCCCCGACGGCTCCGTCGAGCACACCGGTGACAACACCACCGGTGAGGGCGAGGGCGACGACGAGGTCATCAAGGTGAACCTCGCCGGTGTCCCCGCCGACGTCGACAAGATCGTCTTCCCGGTCTCGATCTACGAGGCCGAGAGCCGTCAGCAGAGCTTCGGCCAGGTCCGTAACGCGTACATCCGCGTGGTCAACCAGGCCGACAACAGCGAGCTCGCCCGCTACGACCTGAGCGAGGACGCCTCGACGGAGACCGCGATGGTCTTCGGCGAGCTCTACCGCAACGGCGCCGAGTGGAAGTTCCGCGCCATCGGCCAGGGGTACGCCTCCGGTCTGCGCGGCATCGCCCAGGACTTCGGCGTCAACGTCTGACGTTCTGGCGCCAGGGGGCGCGCCCGGCCGGTTCCGACTCGCCGGGCGCCCTCCCACCGGGCGCTTTCGACGCC
>NZ_JBHXJG010000035.1:0-41639 GCF_042723425.1 Streptomyces sp. NPDC058375
CGGTGGGGCGTAACCGGAGCGGTGGCGGCAGCGGTGCAGGTCAGGCGGTCGCGCCGAAGCCCCCGGCCTTGACGCCCGCCACGAAGGAGGTGAATGCGGCGGCGCGGACGGTGAGGGCCGGGCCGCCGGGGTTCTTGGAGTCGCGTACGGGGACGATGCCGGTGGTGGACGCGGTGCGCGGGGCCCACTCGACGCAGGTGCCGCCGTTGTCGCTGTAGGAGGACTTGACCCACTGCTGGGTCGTGGAACAGGTCGTCATCGATGGGCCGCCCCTTCGTCGCTGTTCGGTCGTGGCTGCGGTCGGTGCTACAGCTCGCCTGAGGTGATACCCGCGACGAACGTCCTGAATACGGTGGCGCGGACGGTGAGGACCGGGCCGCCGGGGTTCTTCGAGTCACGTACGGGGACGATGCCGGTGGTGGACGCGGTGCGCGGGGCCCACTCGACGCACGAACCGCCGTTGTCGCTGTAGGAGGACTTGACCCACTGCTGGGTCGTGGTTTCGGTCGTCACGGGGTGCCCTTTCGATGCTGGTGGATCATGTCCACGGTATCTGTCTGGGACAGAGACACGGCCTGCAACTGATGGTAGGCCCTCACCATCGGGATGACAGAGCTGAGTTCACGGTCCAGATGCCCTTGGGTCTCGGACTCGACGTAGGAGACCGCGGACCGGTCCTGGAGCGTCAGCAGGTTCACCAGCCGATTGAAGGGCCGCTGCTCACCGACGCTGAACGGGGCGATCTGCAGCATGGTGTGGGACTGCGTGGCGAAGTCGACCAGATACTGCAACTGCGCGTCCATCACGGCAGGGCTGCCGATCGGTCGGCGGATGCAGCTCTCGTCCAGCTCCGCGATCAGCATCGGCGGCACGGTGCGTAACAGCGCGCCCTGCCGTTCCATGAGTAACGAGACGCGTTGATCGGCCTGTTCGGTGGTGATGACGCCCCGGTCGACCGCCCCGCGCGCCAGCGCCTCCGCGTACTCCCGGGTCTGCAACAGCCCTGGGATGACACCCACCTCGAACAGCCGGATCTCCGCCGCCCGGCCCTCCAGCGCCACGTACTCCGGGAAGCCCTGCAACAGCACCCCGTGCTTGATCTTGCGCCACTCGCGCTCGAACGAATCAGCGGTTCCCGTAAAGCTCATCGCCACGTCAACGGCGATCGAGAACTTGCGAGTTGGGGACTTGTGGCACAATTCCACGCCGGAAACGTGCCGCCCCGTGTAGCCGATGCGCGCGCCGAGGTCGTCCTGTTTCCAGCCCCGTGCTTCGCGCTCCCTACGCAGACGTGCTCCGTAGGCAGCCTCCGGGCCCCCGTCAGGGTTCACTTCTTTGCGGTTGACCAACGTATCCCCCAGGTCCGAAACGTTGAAGACATCTCCACGCTAGGCCACGCTGAGTCGCCCCGGTAGTCGTTCGGCTACAGAGAGGAGCGAACGGTGTACGGCGAGAACGCCAGCCCGAATACGGAGTCGCCCCCGCATGTCCCGGACCCCGGGGCCCTCCTCGCGGACACCAGTCGCGGTGACCGTGTGGGGGAGTTCCAGGGCGTCGCCGGTCCGTACTGGTCCCTCCGGCCCGTCGGCGGCGGGCGCGAGTGGGAGGTCGAACCCCGTTACGTACGGCCCGCGTTGCTCATGGAGCAGCTTCGGGCCCGTACCGCACGGCTCAACGCCCGCAGCCGGGGAGAAGTGCTGTGAGGGCGGCCGCGCCGGTCGACGGCGGGCAGGGGTGCGCCGCGTGAGGAATCAGGATTACGTCGCGGCCGTCACGGCCAAGGCCGGTGGCCGGGCCCTCCGGCTCGGCGGGGTCGCTTTGCTGAACCGCCGGCTCGTTCTCCGCTGGCTCCGGCGGCAGGCGCTGCGGCTGGCGGACGGGCACGGGCGGTATCTGCCCCCGGCCGCCCCGTGGCTCGGGGCGCGGGACGTCCGGCCGGTCGCCTTCCACGGTTCCGACGCCCCCGAAGCGCTCCGGGCGTGGGCGGGCGACCACGGCAGCCAGGACCACGCCATGAGCGCGCTGGAATCCGGCCGGCCCGCCCTGCTCACCGTCGTCGACCCCTTCGTGGGGCTGCGCGTCACCCTCGGCGCGTGGCCCGTGGACCTGTGCGGGTGGGCGGCGGAAGCCTCGGCGAACCATGCGGTCCCGCCCCGTACGGAAGGGGAATGACCGGATGCTGCAATGCACCGCCGTCACCCAAGTCCCGTATCCGGAAACGCTGCTGGCGCTCGCCACCATGGAGGGCGGGCCCGCGCACCCGGCCGACATCGTGGAGCCGGAGGACTTCGTCCTGTGCGAGCTGGGCGACCACGACGAGTCGGCCGAGCACGCCGCGCACCTGTGGACGGCGGACACCCCGGGCGACCGGGACCTGTGGTTCCTCTGGTCGGGGACCGGAGCCCACCGCGTCCACCGACTCGACACGCTGCCCCTGTGCCCCGCGGTGCTCCGCGTGCTGGCGACCCGAGCGGTCACCACGTGTGCGTACTTCGACCACCACCCCGGGCCGCACTCCTTCTCCGTGACCGACCCGCTCGGCGACCTGATCGCCGAGCACGTGCACAGCGAGGTCCGGCGACTGGTCTCCGAGGACGAGGCTCCTGGCGGCACGCCCGACGCCCCTGACATGCCCGACGTACCTGACGTACCCGACACCGACGCGCCCTGACGGCGACCGGAGGATTCCCACCCCATGGACCAGTGCACCGCCGTAACCCTCCTGCCGCCCCCGGAGTTCGTGATCCGGCTCGCCGCCCCCGGTGAGCGTCGCCCGGAGGCCGGACACCTCCTCTGCGAGCTGGCCACCGAGCACGACGGCGACCACGCGATGGCGTTATGGGACAACGACGCGAACCGCACCGCCGTCTGGGCCCGTTGGAGAGGTGAGCGGGCGACCCTGGCGGAGCTGAGCTGGTGCGCCGCGATCGACCCCCGGGGCGAGGACGCGTGTGGGCTGTACGTCGACCACCCCTCCGCCCACGACTGGGACATCGTCGATCCGACGCTCGCGGCGGTGGACGCGGTACTCGCGCGGGAGCACCCGCATCTCGCACCGCGTGACGGTGCGTGACAGTGCTGACGGGAGCGCCAGGGGCGACGATCTCATGGGCGGCCGGACGACGGTCTCGGCCCGCGCGCCCCCGAGCCGACCGCTTTCCCTCCCTGCGCCCCCTCGGAGCCCTTGACGGCCGCCGCGCCTCGGAGGAACGCTCGTGCAAAGTGATGCAACCCTCAACAGCGGGAGCAGGCCATGGCTTTACGGTTCCTCGGCATCGACCCCGAATCTCCCACCGACGAGTCGCCGACGATCTGGCTTCACGAGGAAACGGGAGATCTCCTGATCCAGTCGTACCGAGCGACTGAGGCCGAAGTGAATGACTGCAAGGAAGTCGGCTCCCTTCCCGGCCACTCCACCGACGTCCCGGACAACGAGACGATCATCCGGCTCCCGGCGGCTATGCTGGACTACCTTCCCGCTCGTCGGGGAGATGACGGCGGTGGAGAGGCGGGACGTGCAGCCCCCGGCGCGTAATGCTCTGGCGCGATCTCAACGATCGGCAGTCCACCTTGAGTTGCGTGACTCGTACATGCTCGACGACCCCGGGTACATCGCATGGCAGCGAGGCGAGCGGCTGGACCGTGCCGAGCGGACGGCCTGGTGGGGCGGCTGGCACGATGCGGTGCACGAGGCCGTCGGCCGTGGCGTGGCGGTCCGGCGTGCCCGAGTGGTCTCCGAGCCGATCAGCGACTATGTGCGGTACGAGTACGACAGCACGTTCACGAACATCGCGGCCGGTGAAGTCGTCCGTTGGCTGCCCAGGCGGCGGGCGACCGGTCTCGCCCTGCCCAGCACGGACTTCTGGGTGTTCGACGGTGGGCAGGTTCTTTTCCACCACTTCACCGGCAACGGGCAGTTGGACGAGGACGGACGGGAGTACACGGACGATCCGGTGCTGGTGAAGCTGTGCGCGGACGCCTTCGACGCCGTATGGGAACGTGCTGCGCCGCATGAGCAATTCCGGCCCCGCTGATCCCGTCCCACCATGGCTGAATCTCCTTCCTCAAGTGCTCAGCAGGCCCGGCGGATTCTCGCGGATCGGCTTGCCGGCCTCTGCCGGGACGCCGGGCTGACCGGGCGCGAGATCGCCGTCCGCTGCGGCTGGCACCCATCGAAGTCGTCGCGGATCATGAATGCCCGCACGCCCCCGTCCGCCGCTGACATCCGGGCCTGGAGCCGGGCGTGCGGGGCGGAGGACCAGACCGCCGACCTCCTCGCGTCGCTCCGGAACGCCGAAGGAATGTGGATCGGCTGGAAGCGGATGGAGCAGGCCGGGCTCAAACAGGCGCAGCAAGCGCGGCTACCGCTGTTCGAGCGCAGCCGTCGCTTCCGGTCCTACTCGTCATGGTTCGTGCCGGGGCTGATCCAGACACGCGGGTACACGGAGGCGGTCCTGCGAGCCGTGCAGCGACGACGCGTCGAGGTCGACGACGTGGCCGAGGCGGTGGCCGCACGAGTGGAGCGGCAGCGCGTGCTGTACGAGGGCGGTCGCCGATTCGCGTTCCTCATCGAGGAATCGGTGCTGCGGAACGGCATCGGCGGAACAGACGTCCTCGTCGGGCAGCTCGGTCATCTGCTCACCGTGGGTTCTCTGCCCAACGTCAGTCTGGGTGTGGTCCCGCTGGGTGCGGACCGTTCCAGGATGCCCGTGGAGGGGTTCTGGATCTTCGATGCCGTACAGGTCAATGTCGAGCTGGTCTCCGGGTATCTCACGATCACACAGCCCAGCGAGGTCGCGATGTATGCCGAAACCTTCGTTGAACTGGCGGAGATGGCTGTTCACGGCGCGAACGCGCGTGCATTGATCACGGCTGCTCTGGACTCTCTCCGGTGAATCGGTGCAACCGCGTGCAACAACGTAGCTCCCCTGCCCGTCCCTTCCTTACGGTCACGTCATCGAGACGGCCGACGGAGAGGAACGGACAGCCATGGGCTGGGGAACAGGCAAAGGCGGCGGCGGTGGCGACGGAAAGCACGCGGGCGGTAAGGATCCGGGCACCGCGAAGCCGTCATCGGACACCGCCAAGCCCGCGCCGGAGCCGAAGCACAAGGGGAAGTAGGCGCAGCGCAGATGGAGCTGAACGCAGTGGACGAGCGGGCCGGCGTCGTGTCCGCCATGAGCGCCGGGCTGCTGAGCTCGGTGAACGAGAGCCTCGGTGCTCCCATGGCTCCGGTCTGGGAAGCCGCCTTCCGGGGCGTACCCCGGCACGCGTTCCTGCCCGGGACCGTGTGGGTGGGGGACGGCCTGGTGCGGTGCGACCGGGAGACGGCCCCGGCGGAGTGGCTGCTCCACGCCTACGCCGACACCGCCGTCGTCACCCAGGTCAATGACGGGGAGACCGCCGCACCGGGGGAGCGCTGGGCCTCGTGCTCGGCCTCCGCCCCGTCCATCGTCTTCCGGATGCTCGACCTGCTGGACGTACGGCCGGGCCACCGCGTCCTGGAGATCGGCACCGGTACCGGGTGGAACGCGGCGCTCCTCGCGCACCGCCTCGGGCCGGGCCGGGTGACCACCATCGAGGTGGACCCGGAGCTGGCGGCGACCGCGGCGGGCCGGCTTGAGGACGCGGGACTGGATGTACGGGCGGTCCAGGGCGACGGGGCCCGGGGACGGGAGGCCGGCGAACCCTACGACCGGGTGATCGCGACCTGTTCCGTACGGGCCGTTCCTCCGGCGTGGATCGCGCAGACCCGGCCGGGCGGCGTGGTCCTGGTGCCGTGGGAGTCGCCCTGGTTCTGCTACGGGCTGCTCAGACTCACCGTGGACGGCTACGGCGGTGCCTCGGGCTTCTTCTCGCCGCACGCGGCCTTCATGCTGATGCGCGGGCAGCGGACGGACCTGCGGATCTTTCGCGATGTGGTGCGTGACAGCCACGTACCGCGGGAGTCTTCGACCCGGCTGCCGCCCGGGGCCATCACCGGTGAGGACTGGGCCGCCCAGTTCGCGATCGGCCTCCGGCTCCGTGACGTATGGCGGACCTGGCACGAGAACCCCGATGTGGAGGGTGTCGACTTCCGACTCTGGCTGGCCACCACCGACGCGACCTCCTGGGCGGCCGTGGACGTGGACGGGCGGATCGCCGACCGCTTCACCGTGTGGGAGCACGGGCCTCGCCGGCTGTGGGAGGCGGTCGAGGCGGCGTACGGCTGGTGGTGCGATGCCGGGCGCCCGGGGCCGGAGCGGTTCGGGCTGACCGTCGCTCCTGACGGCACACATGTGCCGTGGCTGGACACTCCGGACAGCCCGGTGCCGGTCCTCCTCTGACGGGCGCCCCGTCCACGACTGGAACGTCACCGATCCGACTCTCGCGGCGGTGGACGCCGTACTCGCGGGGGAGTACCCGCATCTCGCCCCGGTGACGGCGTGTGATTCCCCCTCGCGGCGGCTCCGCGTCGGAATGATGGCGCACATGTCAGAACACCCCGAAAGCGGTATCAGCGACAAGAGCCATAAACCGGATGGATCCGGCCGGTCGCGGCGCCGGCTCATCCCGATGACCGGTCGTGACCCCGAGGAGAACGGCCGGTTCTCCTCACCGCTGGAGCTGCTGTTCGACCTGACCTTCGTCGTCGCGGTCGGTACGGCGTCGTCCCAGTTCGCGGAGCTCCTCGCCGAGGGGCACATGGGGCACGCGGTCATCGCGTTCGTCATGGCGATGTTCGCGATCAGCGTCGCCTGGATCAGCTTCAGCTGGTTCGCCTCGGCCTTCGCCACCGACGACTGGCTCTACCGGATCCTGACGATGGTCCAGATGATCGGGGTCGTCGTCTTCTCGCTCGGCCTCCCGGCGATGTTCCACTCCGTCGACGAGGGCGGCCACCTGGAACTGCGGGCGATGGTCGCGGGGTACGTCGTGATGCGGATCGCGATGGTGTTCCAGTGGGCGCGTGCCGCACGGGAGGCGCCCGAGTACCGGGGCGTGTGTCTGGCCAACATCCGCTGGACGGTGATCGCCCAGGCCGGGTGGGTCGTCCTGGCCTTCGTCGGACTACCGGTCTACGCCGTGTTCGCGGCGTTCGTCGTCCTCGGCGCACTGGAACTGGCCCTGCCGGTCTTCGCCCAGGGCGCCGCGGGCGGCACGCCGTGGCACCCGCACCACATGGCCGAGCGGTACAGCCTCTTCGCGATCATCGTGCTCGGGGAGAGCGTGGTCGGCACGGTCGCCTCATCGGGCGAACTGCTCGGCGGGGCCGACGGCACGGCCTGGACCGGGAACGCGATCGCCGTCGTGGTCGCGGGGGTCGGCCTGACCTTCGGTATGTGGTGGGTCTACTTCACGACCCCGTTCGGCGAGGTCCTGGAGCGCCGCCGCAACCGTGGCTACCTCTTCGGCTACGGCCACATCCCGCTGTTCATCGGCATGGCCGGAGCCGGGGCCGGACTGCACGTGGCGGGCCTCTACCTGGAACACCACACGGAGATCCCCGAAACGACGGTCGTCCTCGCCCTGGCCCTCCCGGTGGCCCTCTACCTCCTGGTGGTCTACCTGCTGCACACCCTGCTGCTCTCGGCGGCCGACCGCTTCCACCTGCTCCTGATCGCACTGACCCTGGCGGTCCTGCTGGCCGGCTGCCTGCTGGCCGTGACGGGAGCGCCGTTGGCGGTATGCCTGATCGTCGTGATGCTCGCGCCCTTCGTGACCGTGATCGGTTACGAGACCCTCGGGCGCGAGCATCAGCGGCGCATGCTGGAGGGGATCGGGGTGGGGTAGAGCCCGCTCAGGCGTCCGACGGCCCGCCGGCCGGGTCGCTCAGCAGCAGGGTGATGCCACACAGGCCGCCCAACAGCCAGGCGACCAGCATCCACGTCCCCGAGCCGAGGGCGAGCAGCGCGGTGAAGGCGACGGTCGACGCCGTGACACCGGCGACCGCCGCACGCCGCGGACCGCTGCCGGCGTCCCACTGGCGGCGCAGGAAGCCGGACCGTCGCCAGGTGCTCCAGAGGGCGACACCGACGATCACGGTTTCCACCGCGACGAACCCGGCGGGAACCGGCGGCAGGCTGACCGCTTCCGCCTCGCCGCGCCACAGGGCCAGGAGTCCGGCCCGCCGCATGCCGCAGGTCGCATGCCGTACCGGGAGGGGCCGCCCCCTGGTGGCAGTCGCTGTCCTCAGATCGAGAACCGCTCCTTCGCCAGCAGTGGGCGCACCCGGGTCCGGAAGCCGCCGGTGCGGAAGGGGCGCTGGAGCAGGCCCGGGCGCAGTTCCTGGGCGAGGGCGGCGGCGATCATGCCCTGGTCCAGGGCGAGCATGAAGTCGCTGACCCGGCCCGTCGACACGTTCACCGAGTCCCGGAAGCCGAGCCCGTCCTCGTACGCGCCGAAGTCCCGTTCCAGGGAACGGAGGTTGGCCACCGCCTCCCGGCCGGCGTACGGCAGGGCCAGGAACGAGGCGTGCGGGGTGACCACGCCGTTGGTGAACGCCGAGGGGGGCGGGAGCGGTTCGCCGTCCTCGGTGTGCGTGCGGTCCGTGTTGGAGGCGTAGCCGTCGACGGCCATGCCGAGCGCGTCCACCCCGTACTCCTGGTAGCCGTCCTCGGGGACGTTGGCGGGGGAGAAGCCCCAGTAGCCGTACTCCGCCTCCCGCAGGCCGTGGTCGATCTGGCCGCGTACGTAACGCTGGTGGGTCACGCCCCACGCGCGCGGCGACCACTCCGGCTCCGGCACGAACAGCGGCACCATCAGCGCCTCGAACATCGAGCCGCCCCAGGTGGGGAGCACCTTCCGGCCGCGGTGCGTGTAGTGGCCGTTCCATACGCGTACGCCGTCGACCGTGACGTAACCGCCGCCCGGCTGCTGCTCCTGCTCGTGCTCCGGCAGCATCGTGCGCAGCAGATGCCAGTAGTGGCCGCCGGGGAGCGAGCCGTCGGCAATCCCCAGGTAACTCGCCATGCGCGGCTCGGTGTTGAGCGCGCCGTAGTGGTGCGGGGTCGGCTCCTCCGTGTCCGTCCAGACGCCGCCGCGCAGTTGGCCGGGGCCCGCCACCGGGTCCGCCGGGTCGAACGGCGTGTAGAAGTACGACCAGTCGGCCGTGGCCAGGATGCGGTTGATGCGGGGGCGTAGCGTCGGTGCCGCGTCGGCGGCGATCCGCAGGCCCGTCACCAGCCACGCGTTGTCCACCGAGGAGAGGAACGGGCGGACCGGGTCGCCGGTCCCGGGCCACTCGGTCAGAACCGAACCGTCGTGCGCGTCGTACCAGTTGAGCCAGAAGCCGTGGTGGCGATCCAGCTTCTCGACCGCCGTGACCGTACGGGTCAGGGCCCGGAGCATCGCCCCCTCGCCGATCACGCCCAGCCCTGCCGCCGCCACCGTCGACCACAGGCCGCAGCCGATGTTGGTCGGGGAGGTCTGGGGCGACTGGGCGGGGGCTCCGGGGGCGCTGAGGTCGATCTTGTCGGTGACCAGGCCGAAGTCGGTCGTCATCGCCTCGATCGAGCGGTACGTGTCGGCGAACCAGTGCTTGAGAAGGCGGGGGTCGGCCGGGGCCGCCGCGGTCGTGGGGGCGGTTACGGCTCCGAGCGACAGGGCCGCGGCCCCGGTCCCTGCGGCGGTGAGAAACGTGCGACGGTCCATCGGTCCGGCTCCTGGTGGCAGAAGGGGCAGAGGGGAACGGTGCTCGTGCGGGCGGCTCGGGGGCCGGCGGTCGTCAGGTTCCGCCGGCTCCCGGGCCGGAGGGAGCCGTCAGGTGGCTCCCCGTGCGAGGGGCGTCCCCCGGGTGCCGGTAGACGCCGGAATGACAACGCCCCCGGGGTTCGGTAGACGCCGGAACCACGGCGTCCCCCAAGGTTCGGGAGACACCGGAATTACGCTGCCGTGCGCGGGAGTTCGCGCGTGCGGCCCAGCGAGCCCAGCCACTTCGCCGAGTCGCGCGGGGTGCGCTCGAAGGTCTCCCAGTCGATCGCGATCAGGCCGAACGTGGCCTTGTACGTGCCCCACTCGTAGTTGTCGAGCGCGCTCCACGCCAGGTAGCCCCGGATGTCGAGGCCGTCCTCCAGCGCCGAGGCGACCTCGCTCAGAGCGCCCGTGTAGTAGTCGATCCGGCGGCTGTCGTCGGCGGTCGCGATGCCGTTCTCCGTGACGATCAGCGGGACGTCCCCGACGACCTCGGCCGTGTGGCGCAGCGCCTCACCGACCGCGCCCGGGTAGTACTCCCACGTCGTCAGCGTCCGCTCGACGTCGTCGGCCGCCGGGATCGGGCCGTCCGGGCCGATCCGCGTACGGGTGTAGGACTGCACGCCGATCCAGTCGTCGCCGCGCGCCGCCTCGATGAAGACGTCCTCGCGGGGGTGGCGGTAGGCGGCGGTGACGTCCTCCGCGCCGGGGAGGGCCTGGTAGACCTGGTTGGCGATGGTCCAGCCGACCTGGATGCCCGCGTCCAGGGCCCGGACCTCCTTCACCGCCGCGTGGTGGGCGGCGATGACGGCCTCGGTCGTCTCGTCGTCGGGGGTGGGCAGGCCGGCGGGCGGGAAGCTGTTGTCGCCGCGCTTGGCCTGGCCCGCCATCACGGCGATCATGTTCGGCTCGTTGATCGTGCAGACGTGGGAGACCCCCTCGGAGATCACCGGGGCGCAGGCCGCCACGTACCGGGCGAACAGCTCCACCGCACCCTCGGCCGTCCAGCCGCCGCGCGCCTCGAACCACTGCGGGACCGTGAAGTGGTGCAGGGTCACCATCGGGCGCAGGCCGCGCTCGATCGCGCCCTCCACCATCCGCCGGTAGTGGGCCAGTTGGGCGCGGGAGAAGCGGCCCTCGACCGGCTCGATGCGGGCCCACTCGACGGAGAACCGGTAGTCGGTGAAGCCGAGGGAGGCCAGCAGGTCCATGTCCTCGGGCCAGCGGTGGTAGCTGTCGCAGGCGTCCAGGCTCGGCTCCGCGATGTGGGTGCCGGCGGCGTGCTCCTTGACCCACCAGTCGCAGTCGGTGTTGTTGCCCTCGATCTGGTGGGCGGCCGTGGACGCGCCCCAGAGGAAGCCCTCGGGGAACGGGACGGACGTCGTCGACGGGGCCGGGTTCGGGTTCGGGGCAGGGGTGTTCGTCATCGCGACATGTCTTTCTGGTGGTGGTGTGGGGTGTGGCCGCGCCGCGTCGTTACGGGGTGGGGCGCGGTCTCTGTTACGTGAAGTGCCTCGGCGTAAGCGCTACTTCATGCCCGCCGTGGCGATGCCCTGCGTGAAGTGCCGTTGCAGCGCGATGAAGACGACCAGCACCGGCAGCACGATCAGGAAGGCCCCGGCCATCAGCATCCCGTTGGAGCCGCCCGCCTTGTTGGGGTCGGTGGCGAAAGTCGCCAGGGCGACCGGGAGCGTGTACTTCTCGGGGTCGTTGGTCGCGATCAGCGGCCAGACGAAGTTGTTCCAGGAGCCCAGGAACGTGAAGATCGACAGCGTCGCGAGCGCGGGCTTCACCAGCGGCATCACGATCCGCCAGAAGATGTACCACTCGCTCGCGCCGTCCATCCGGGCCGCCTCCAGCAGCTCGTCCGGGATCGACTGCATGAACTGCCGCATCAGGAAGACCCCGAAGGCCCCGGCGGCGAACGGCAGCACCAGACCGGCGTAACTGTCGATCAGCTGGAGCTTGCTCATCAGCACGAACAGCGGCAGCAGCATCAGGTTGCCGGGCACCATCAACGCACCGAGCACCAGGCCGAAGACCTTGTTGCGGCCGACGAAGTTCAGCTTCGCGAGGGCGTACCCGAGCATCGAGCAGAAGACCAGGTTCGAGACGGTCACCAGGACCGCCACGATCACCGAGTTCATGAAGTACAGCGGCAGGTCCAGCTTGTCGAGCAGCTGCCGGAAGTTGGTCAGCGTCCACTCGGTGGGGATCCACACCGGCGGGCTCGCCGACAGCTCGCTCTGCGTCTTGAAGGCGGAGATCCCCATCCAGAGGAAGGGCGCCGACATGACCAGCAGGCCGAGCGAGAGCAGGACGTAGGTCAAGGGGCGGGCGATGCTCCGCTTTCCGCGAGGCCCCTTGTCCAGGTGCTTGGCAGGGGCGCTGCTGGTGGCGCTCATTTCGTGTTGTCCTTCAGCAGTCGGAGCTGGAGCACCGTGATGCCCATGATCACCACGAAGAGGACGTACGCCATGGCGCTCGCGTAGCCCATGTGGAAGAAGTTGAACCCTTCGCGGTACATGTTCAGCGAGACCGTCAGGGTCGAGTCGGACGGGCCGCCCTGGGTCATCACGAACGGCTCCTCGAACACGTTGAGGTAGCCGATCGTCGTGATCACCGTGGCGTACAGGACCGTCGGGCGCAGCAGCGGAATCGTGATGGAGCGGAACTCGTGCCAGACGCTCGCACCGTCCAGCTTCGCCGCCTCCCGCACCTCGGTGGGGATCGCCTGGAGGCCCGCGATGAACAGCACCATCACCGTGCCGACGTTCCGCCAGACCGCCATGACGATCAGCGACGGCATCGCCAGCGTCTCGGAGCCGAGGAAGTCCGGTGCGGTCCAGCCCACTTCGGAGAAGAGGCCGGCGATCAGCCCGTCGCTCGGGTCGAGCACGAACCGCCAGACGACCGCCACCGCGACGATGGTCGTGACCACCGGGGCGTAGAAACCGACCCGGAAGAAGGTCCGCGCCCGGTCGATGCCGTTGTTCAGCAGAACGGCGACGACCAGCCCGATCCCGATCGTCAGCGGTACGCCGACGACCACGAAGTACCCCGTGTTGAAGAGGGACGTGAGGAACTTCTCGTCGCCGAAGAGCTCGACGTAGTTCTCGAATCCGATGAACTCCGCCTCCCACGGGCGCGTCACATTGCGCAGCCCGAAGTCGGTGAAGCTCATCGCCAGCGTGGCGAGGATCGGGAACGCCATGAAGACGGCGAACAGGACGAGGAACGGGGTGGAGAACAGCCAGCCCGCCGCGTTCTGCATGCCCAGCGTCCGCTTGCCGCGGCTGCCGCCTGCGGGGGCGGGGGACGGTTGGCCCCCTGCCTTCGCGGGCCGCGCGGCCTTCTCGGTCGTGGTGGTCGAGGTGCTCATGGCTACTGCTTCACGAGGTCTTCGATCTCGGACTGCGCGGTCTTCAGCGCGTCCTCGGCGGAAGCCTTGCCCTGCGTCACCTTGGCGATGGCCTGGTCCACCTTGTCGGTGATCTCGGTCCAGTTGGCCAGGGAGGGCGAGGACTTGGCGGTGTCCATCTGCTTCTTGAAGGTCTGAAGGTCGGCGTCGTCGGCGAGCGCGCCGGACTCCCACGCGGAGGTGTTGGCGGGCAGGTCCTTCGTCCGCTCGTACCAGTCGGCCTGACCCTTCGTGTCGGTCAGGTACTGGATGAACTCGCCGGCCGCCGCCTTGTGTTCGCTGTCCTTGGAGACGACGAGCGAGGATCCGCCGGCCATGGAGGTGGAGGAGGCGTCCGCCGGAACGGGCGCGATGGCCCACTTGCCCTTGATCTGCGGCTGGCCCTCGTTGAGCAGCGTCACGTGCCAGGGGCCGCCGAAGAACATCGGTACCCGGCCGTTGCCGAAGTCCTTCACCACGTCGTAGCCGGGCTGCACGGACTTGTTGGCGAGGCCCTTGTCGAAGTAACTGCCGTACTCCTTGAGCGCCTTGACGGCCTCGGGGCTGTCGATGACCGCCTCGCCGTCGGCGTTCACGATCTCGCCGCCCGCCGAGTACAGGAAGGAGGAGAAGTTCTGCACGGTGTCCAGGCCGCTGGGCTGGATGGACAGGCCCCACTTCGTCCCGGCCTTCTTCTGGTACGCCCCCGCCAGGTCCTGGAGCTCCTTCCAGTTCGCCGGAGCCTTGCTCACGCCCGCCTTCTCGGCGAGGTCCGTGCGGTAGTAGAGGACACGGGTGTCGACGTACCACGGCACGCCGTACGCGGTGCCGTCCACCTCGCCCTGCTCCCAGCCCGCCGGGAAGAAGTCCTTCTTGTCGAAGACCTTGGTGTCCACCGGCTCCAGCACGCCGAGTTCGGCGAACTCGCCCATATAGCTCCCGCCCATCTGCGCCACGTCGGGCAGGGCGCCCGCCGCCGCGGCCGAGACGAGCTTCTGGTGGGCGACGTCCCAGCCGATCGGGGTCACCTTCACCGTGATGTTCGGATTGGCCTTCTCGTAGACCTCGGCCACGTCCGCGAGCTTCTCGCCCTCGGCCCCCATGGCCCACACGGTGAGAGTCTGCTTCTCGTCCGCCGCGACGTCGCCGCCGGAGGAGCCGCAGGCGGAGAGGGTCACGGCGAGCGCGAGCGCTATGCCGGCGGGAGCGGTTCTGGCGATGCGGGACATGGGAGGGCTCCTCCTTGAGCAATCCGGATGCTGCGCTATGCGCTATGTATGCGCTGCCTGTAAGCGCATACATCACTCTGCGCCAGACGTTCGGGAATCCGCAAGAGGGTGGCGGGTCACACTCGTGCAACGCGCTCGGCATCTCGGCGTCTTGCCACCCGACTTCTCGGCGGCCTGTCCTTGTGCCGATGCCTGTTCTTGATGCCGATGCTTGTCGTTGAACCGTAAACGCGCTGTTTGTGGAACAACAGGCGATGTGACCGATTCGTCGTCCCGGGGGTCGGCGTCCCGCCGACGAGTCGGCGTCTACCCTCGCCGCATGGCCTCATCCGTCGCGCTCTCCCACGGCTTCCCGTTCGACCCGGCCTACGGGTACGACGCGCCGGACGCCCTCCTCGCCATCCCCGCACCGCCCGCCCCCGACGACTTCGACGCGTTCTGGCGGGGGCGGTACGCGCGAGCCCGCGCGGTCGACACCCGCCCGGTCCTCGGGCCGGCCGAGGAGGAGCGGGGCGGCGTACGGATCCACGGGGTCGCCTTCACCTCCGTGGGCGGGGTCAGGCTCGGCGGCTGGGTCGCCCTGCCCGCCTCGGGCCCTGTGCGGTACGGATTCGTCGTCGGGCACGGGTACGGCGGCCGTCAGCGGCCCGGCCGGGACCTCCCGGCCCCGCTTCCCGGGGCCGCCGCGATCCTGCCCTGCGTACGGGGCATGGGGGAGCGGAGCCGGGTGCCGGGCATCCCGGACGTGGCCGACGCGCACGTCCTGCACGGCATCGGCTCCCGCGAGACGTACGTCATCGGCGACTGCGCGGCCGACCTGTGGTGCGCCGCCTCCGCCCTGACGGAACTGGTGCCCGAGCTGGCCCGGGCCGGCCTCCCGGGCGGGCCCCGCCTCGGCTACCTCGGCGAGAGCTTCGGCGGCGGGCTCGGGGCCCTCGCGCTACCCTGGGACGACCGCTTCGGCGCGGCCCAGCTCACGGTCCCCACGTTCGGCAACCACCCGCTGCGGCTGACCCTGCCCTGCGCGGGCAGCGGTGAGGCGGTCCGGGCGCACCACCGCGAGGACCCCGAGGTCACCGGCGTACTCCGCTACTTCGACGCGGCGACGGCGGCTACCCGGCTGACGCTGCCCACGCTGGTCGCGGCCGCGCTGTTCGACCCGTCCGTGCCGCCGCCGGGGCAGTTCGCCGTGCACAACGCGCTGGCCGGTGAGCGCGAGCTCCAGGTGCTGACGGCGGGGCACTTCGCGTACCGGGGGATGGTGGCCCAGGCGGCGGAACTCGACGCCAACCGGACGCGGTTCTTCGGGGAGCGGCTGGGGCCGGCGGTCTGACGGGCCCGGCGGCGTCCCGGGCCCGGGGTTCAGGCGTCGGGTCGGCGGGCCCCGCCGCGGGCTCCGTACCAGTCCAGGCAGAGGACGGTGGCGTCGTCCTTGGGCGGGTGGCCGCCGTAGGCGTCGGCGACCGCGGTGACCATGGTGCGGACGACCTCGCGCGGGTGCTCGGCGGAGGTCCGCAGCAGGAGCCCGGGCAGGTCGACCACTGCCGCTTCGCGTTCCTGCACGCCGTCGGTGAACAGCACGATGCGGTCGCCGGGGCGCAGGTCGAGGTCCTGTACATGGTAGGAACCCTGCGGCGGGAAGCCGAAGGGCATGTCGATCCGCAGGGCGATCTCCTCGACCGAGCCGTCGCGCAGCCGGAGCGGCCCGGGGTGGCCGGCGTTGACGAGCTGGGCGCGGCTGCCGTCCAGAGCGATGCGGAGCAACTGGCCGGTGGCGAAGGTGTTGTTCCCGTGGTCGAGGAGGGCCTGATGCATCTGGCGGGCCTGTTCGGCGAGATCCGCTCCCGCACGGCGGGCGCCGCGCGAGGCGTTCACGACGAGGGTGGCGATGAGAGAGGCGTTGACGTCGTGGCCCATGGCGTCGGTGACGGACAGGTGGAGGGCGTTGCTGTCGATGCTGTAGTCGTAGGTGTCCCCGGCGATGTCCGAGGCCGGCACCAGAGCTCCGGCGAGGGCGAACTCGACCGCGTCGCAGGACGGGGCGGAAGGAAGGAGCTGGCGCTGGATCTCCGCCGCCAGGCTGACCGGCGTGGTGCGGTTGCCCCAGTGGTAGAGGTCGGTGAAGCGGCGGTCGGCGACGATGAGGTACGCCAGCGCGTGCGCGGCCTCCTCGACCTGTGCCAGCACGTCCTCGGTGACGGCGTCGAGGAACAGCTCCAGCACGCCGATGGCGTCACCGCGGTTGGTCACGGGGGCGAGGACGCGCTGCCCCTGCCCGTCCTGCTCCACCTGCACTGGCTTCTGGGAACGCAGCACCTTGTCGTAGATGCCGCTGACGGCGAGGGGAACCCGCTCGGCCCGGGCCTCGTCGGAGGCGCCGGTCATGTCGTTGACCCGCAGCAGGCGGCTGCCGACCACGTCCACGAAAAGGAAAGACACGTACCGCGCGCCGAACCGGGTGCGCAGATCGCGCGCCACGACATCGAGCGAATTCACCGGCGCCGCATCCCTGGCGGCCGCCAGCACCGCGGCCAGTCCCGTCCTGTCGCTCACCACAGCCTCCTCGGGTAGGAAGTGCTTGTGCCCTCCCAGCCCCGAATCAGCACCCCGTGTGAGGAACGCGGCTTATGTGTGCGTACAAAAGCACGCAAAATACCCGAATCAGCAGCAGCCGCAGCTCGCTCGCCGCGTCACCGAGACCGGCAGCTCCAGCGAGACCGGGGCGCGGCCCGGGTCCGCCAGGCGTTGCACCAGCAGCTCCACCGCCTCCTCGCCCAGCCGCCGGATCGGCTGCCGGACGGTCGTCAGGGGCGGGCGGACCAGGCGGCTCAGCGGGATCCCGTCGAACCCGGTCACCGCGATGTCCTCGGGCACCCGCACCCCGCGCCGCTCCAGCGCCTGGAGCGCCCCGACCGCCATCTGGTCGTTGGCGAACAGCATCGCCTCCGGCCGCGCCACCCCCGTACCCTCCGACCGGTCCAGCAGGGCGTCCGCCGCCAGCGCGCCCTCGGCCTGCGTCATCATCCCGGCGCGCACCTCCGGCCGGGAGGGCACCGGAAGGCCCGCGTCCCGGCACGCCTCCTGGAAACCCCGGAACCGGGCCTGGGAGTCCGGTGAGTCCTCCTCGCCGCCGATGAACGCCAGCCGGCGCAGCCCGTGGTCCTCGATCAGATGGCGGGTCAGCTCGCGCTCGCCCTCGGCGTTGGCCACCACGATGTGGTCCAGGTGGTCGATCTCGCGCGGTCCGGCGAGCATCACCACGGGCAGCCGGCGCGATATCACCTCCAGGTCCGCGGTCGGCACGGTCCGCGCCAGTACGGCGAACCCGTCGACCCGTCCCGCGACCTTCGCCACCAGGCTCTCCGGCCCGCCGTCCAGCGAGGCGGCGATCAGCAGGGCGTAGCCGTGCCGCCGGGCCGCCCGTTCCATGCCCCGGATGATCTGGTCGGAGTAGAGCATCACGGCCTGGTCGTCGTCCGCGTCGCTCGCCGCCGCCGCGGACTCGGCGTCCGGGTCCGCGTAATCCGGGAAGCACAGCCCGAGCACCCCCGTGGTCCGGCTGGCCAGGCCCCGGGCGCTGCCGCTCGGCACGTACCCCAGCTCGCGGGCCGCCTCCATGACCTTCTCGCGGGTCTGGGCGCGTACGGAATCGGGGTTCCGGTAGACCCGGGAGACCGTGGCAATGGAGACGCCCGACCGCTCGGCGACGTCGTACACCGTGGGGGCGCTCACTCGACCCACCGTCCGTCCGCTTCTTCTTCCGCAGCTCCGCGTCCGGCGGCGCGGGTGCTGGTACCGGGCCGGCGGTCTGCGCGCCGGGCGAGGCGATCACGAGGCTCGTGAAAGCGCATTCACCCTAGATCCTGGGCCGTACGAGGAGCAAGGTCGCCCGGGGTCGCCCGGGTCGGCGCCGAGCCGCCGGTGTTGAGCGAAACGTTCCTCCGGGCGGGTGAGCTTGCGGCTCCCGCCCGCCGTGTCGGCGCCTCCTCGCGCGAGGAGGAGTTTTCAGTGGGCGGAAGGAATCAGTGTGATCAACTGCAAATGCCACCACATACGCACTATCCGGTCCATTCCGGTACGGGGTGGTCCGGCCCGGCCCCGGAGGTATCAGCCATGTCCCACGTCGGCGTCCCGCGCGGGACGGTTCGAAAGCGCCGATCGCTCGCGCTCCTCACGACGGGGGTGCTCACGATCCCGGTGCTGGCCGGGTGCAGCTCCGGCAGCGAGGAGACCTCGCGGGGCGTGCCCCAGGACATCGCGCCCGCCGCCCGCGAGGCGGTCGCCGACGGTTCGACGGTGACCTGGGCGGTCGACGCGCTGCCCGCCACCTTCAACGCCTTCCAGGCGGACGCGGACAGCGCCACCACCCGGATCACCGGAGCCCTGCTCCCGACGCTCTTCCCGATGGACAAGTCCGGGCAGCCGAAGCTCAACCCGGACTACCTGGAGTCCGCGAAGGTCATCGAGCGCGAGCCCAAGCAGGTGGTGCTCTACAAGCTCAACCAGCAGGCGGTGTGGAGCGACGGGCGGGAGATCGGGGCCCCCGACTTCGTCGCCCAGTGGCGGGCGCTGCGGGGCAAGGACTCCGCGTTCTGGACCGCCCGCAACTCCGGTTACGAGCGGATCGAGAAGATCGAACGCGGCGCTGACGACCTCCAGGTGCGGGTCACGTTCGCCAAGCCGTACGCCGACTGGCGCTCGCTGTTCTCGCCGCTCTACCCGAAGGAGATCACCGGCTCGCCGGACGCCTTCAACGACGGCGCCCGCACCGCCCTGAAGACCACCGCCGGGCCCTTCGTCCTGAAGAGCACGAGCAAGTCCAAGGGCACCGTCACGCTGGCCCGCAACCCGCGCTGGTGGGGCGACAAGGCCAAGCTGGACACCCTCGTCTTCCGGGCGGTCGCCGCGAAGGACCGTACCCAGGCCCTCGCCGACGGCACGGTGGACGTCGCCGACATCGACGCGGGCACCGCCGACCGCATCACGCTCGCCCGCCGCGACCGGGGCGGCAACGGCCAGCCCCTCGCCCACGGCCCGGGTTCCGAGATCACGCCCGCCCAGGCCCTGCGCTCCTGGGCCCAGGCGCACGGCTCCGACGAGGACGCGGCGGAGATCGCCCAGGCCGCCCGGGAGAAGAACCGCAAGGCCGTCGTCGCGTACGCCACGGAACAGAAGGCCCTGCGCGACTTCGCCGTCCGCAAGTCCCTGGAGCCCGCCTACACCCAGCTCGCGCTCAACGGCGAGTCCGGCCCGCTCGCCGACGACCGGGTCCGCCGGGCGGTGGCCCGCGCCCTGGACCGCCAGGAGCTGGCCCAGACCGTGCTCGGGCCGCTGGGCCTTCCGGCGAAGCCGCTCGGCAGCCACCTCGCCCTCGCCGGACAGCCCGGCTACAAGGACGGCAGCGGGGCGCTCGGCGAGCAGAACACCAAGGAGGCCCAGGCCCTGCTGGCCGACGCCGGCTGGACCCGCGGTGGCGCGGCCCAGCCGCCGAAGGACACCAAGGCGGGCAGCGAGGCGGAGAAGAAGGGCGACAAGGACGACGCCGACGCGGAGAAGAAGACCGCAGGGGACACGAAGGAGGACCAGGAGGCCGAGGACAAGGACGCGACGAGCGAGAAGGCCGAGGAGAAGGACGAGGAGGCGGAGGGCGAGGACGAGAAGGCCGAGGACTCCGCCGCCGAGCGCAAGAAGGCCGACCAGGCCTCCGCCGACCGTGACTCCGAGGACAGCGCCGCCTCCCGCGAGGAGGGCCTCTACATCGTCGGCGAGGACAACAAGCCCGGCGCCCCCGCTCCCGCCACCGTGGGCAGCGCCTCCGCCGTCCACGTCCTGGCCCCCGCCCGGACCGCCTCCGCCCAGGGCACCGCCCTGCTCCGCCAGGCCGGAGCCCTCGGTGAGGACGGCGCCGTGGCCGCCACGGACAAGCAGCCCGGGGGGGCCGCCGGAGCGTACGCCCCCGTCGGCACCGCCGCCCCGGCGCCCGCCGCGGCCAAGGGGCAGCTCGGCAAGGACGGCAAGACACTGACCCTGCGCTTCGTGCTCCCCTCCGGACCCGGCTCCCAGTCGCTGCGCAGCGTCGGCGACAAGATCGCCGTGATGCTGGAGAAGATCGGCATCGGCACGGAGATCACCAAGGTCCCGGACGAGAGCTACTTCAAGGACCACGTCGCCTCCGGCGCGTACGACCTGGCGCTCTACTCCTGGCCCGCCACCGCCTACCCGGCCACCGACGGTCGCCCGATCTACGCCAAGCCGGAGCCCGCCACCGACGGATCGCTCCTCGTCGAGCAGAACTACACCCGGGTCGGCACCGACCACATCGACCAGCTCTTCGACAAGGCCGCCGCCGAGCTGGACGAGAAGGCCGCCCGCGAGCTGATGAAGCAGGCGGACGCCCGGATCTGGGCCGCCGCCGGATCGATTCCGCTCTTCCAGCGCCCGCAGCTCGTCGCGGTCGACAAGAAGCTCGCGAACGTCGGGGCGTTCGGGTTCGCGTCCCCCCGGTATCAGGACATCGGGTTCAAGAACCGGCAAGCGGCAGGTTCCCCCGCAGACCGCAAGAAGTAGCGGGCAAATACCACACCCTCCCGCCGCCAAGCTCAGATGCACCTCAAAACCCTTGCCCGCCGGTTCGCCCGGCGGGCAGTGTGGTTTCTGCCCTGACCCGGGCCGTTCGTCGCTTCACCTCTCCTCACCCCCCACAGCTCCACCGGCTCCACCGCGGTCCCACCGCAGCTTTGCCCGCATTCCGGCCACTCGATGGCCCGGCAGCTCCTTGACACCGGCTGAATATCGCCTGAATCACACGGGAAGACCGCCTCTGCGGATCGGCCCGGGAAGCCCGGCGGGCCCAGGGCCCGTACGATGGGACGAGCCGTGGCGTGCCGCCCGGCGGGCGTACGAGGACTCGAAGACCGACTGAGACGCCTGATCCCACGATCCGAGAGAAGCGCAAGCCACCCATGCCCACGCGCCACGACATCCGTAACGTAGCCATCGTCGCCCACGTCGACCACGGCAAGACCACGCTGGTCGACGCCATGCTCAAGCAGGCCGGCTCCTTCGCCGCGCACGCTGCCGAGTCGCTCGACGACCGCATGATGGACTCGAACGACCTGGAGCGTGAGAAGGGCATCACGATCCTCGCCAAGAACACGGCGGTGAAGTATCACCCCAAGGACGGCGGGGATCCGATCACGATCAACATCATCGACACCCCCGGTCACGCCGACTTCGGTGGCGAGGTCGAGCGTGGTCTGTCGATGGTGGACGCCGTCGTGCTGCTCGTCGACGCCTCCGAGGGCCCGCTGCCCCAGACCCGCTTCGTGCTGCGCAAGGCGCTGGCCGCGCGGATGCCGGTCATCCTCTGCATCAACAAGACGGACCGCCCCGACTCCCGGATCGCCGAGGTCGTCGACGAGACGTACGACCTGTTCCTGGACCTGGACGCGGACGAGGACCAGATCGAGTTCCCGATCGTCTACGCCTGCGCCCGTGACGGCGTCGCCTCGCTGACGAAGCCCGAGGACGGCACCGTCCCGCAGGACAGCGAGAACCTGGAGCCGTTCTTCAACACGATCCTGTCGCACGTCCCGGCCCCCGAGTTCGACGCGGACGCGCCGCTCCAGGCCCACGTCACCAACCTGGACGCCGACAACTTCCTCGGCCGTATCGCGCTCTGCCGCGTCGAGCAGGGCGAGCTGCGCAAGGGCCAGACCGTCACCTGGATCAAGCGTGACGGCACCATGTCCAACGTCCGCATCACCGAGCTGATGATGACCGAGGCGCTCACCCGCAAGCCGGCCGAGGTGGCGGGCCCGGGCGACATCTGCGCCGTCGCCGGATTCCCGGACATCATGATCGGCGAGACCCTGGCCGACCCCGAGAACCCGATCGCGCTCCCGCTGATCACGGTCGACGAGCCGGCGATCTCGATGACCATCGGCACCAACACCTCGCCGCTCGTCGGCAAGGGCGGCAAGGGCCACAAGGTCACCGCCCGTCAGGTGAAGGACCGCCTCGACCGCGAGCTGATCGGTAACGTCTCGCTCCGCGTCCTGGACACCGAGCGCCCCGACGCCTGGGAGGTCCAGGGCCGTGGTGAGCTGGCGCTCGCCATCCTGGTCGAGCAGATGCGCCGCGAGGGCTTCGAGCTGACCGTCGGCAAGCCCGAGGTCGTCACCAAGCAGATCGACGGCAAGACCCACGAGCCGATCGAGCGCATGACGATCGACTCGCCCGAGGAGCACCTCGGCGCCATCACGCAGCTCATGGCGACCCGCAAGGGCCGTATGGAGACCATGACGAACCACGGCTCCGGCTGGGTGCGCATGGAGTGGATCGTGCCGTCCCGCGGCCTCATCGGCTTCCGTACGGAGTTCCTGACGCAGACCCGCGGCACCGGCATCGCGCACTCCATCTTCGAGGGCCACGAGCCGTGGTTCGGCGAGCTGCGCACCCGTCACAACGGCTCGCTGGTGGCCGACCGTTCGGGCTCCGTCACGCCGTTCGCGATGGTCAACCTCCAGGAGCGCGGTGTCATCTTCACCGAGGCCGGCACCGAGGTCTACGAGGGCATGATCGTCGGCGAGAACTCCCGCGCCGACGACATGGACGTGAACATCACCAAGGAGAAGAAGCTCACCAACATGCGTGCGGCCTCCGCGGACACCACGGAGAACGTGGTCCCGGCCCGCAAGCTGTCGCTGGAGCAGTCCCTGGAGTTCTGCCGCGAGGACGAGTGCATCGAGGTGACCCCGGAGACCGTGCGTATCCGCAAGGTCGTCCTGGACGCCAAGCAGCGCGGCCGCACGGCCTCGCGCGCCAAGCACGGCTGATAGCGCCCCCACCAGGCCCAGGCCCAGGCCCAGGCCCTGAAGGACCGCCCGGACGCCCCTGTGGGCTTCCGGGCGGTCCCGCGTACGGCTCCAGGAAACCCGGAGCCGTACGCTCCGTATGCGGAGACCTCCACGCACCCCCCGGACCGCGTCGGACGGACCGTCAGCACAGGCATTGACAGAAGGCCCGGCCCACCACGGACACTGTGGTGGGCCGGGCCTTCGTCAATCCCTTTTCCTGACCGGGGTGTCCGGATATCGGGGGTCGCTCTCCGGAACATGTGTTAACAGTCCGTTTCGGGCGTGTCTGTCTGGGATCACTTTGTCCGGATTTCGGGCACACGGGCAGGTCTGATGTTGTCAAACCGAGACCCTTTAAGTGTGGTTTACAGCTCGGCCGTACTCAATAGTTGGCTCCATTGAGCTCGGGTCAATGGGTCACGCACTGTGGGGAGTGCCGACTCACGAGCACACTCGGGGCACTGAACGATCACCGTCAGGGGTGTCGGTGAATCTCTCCAGTGCCCTTCTTGTAGTCAAAAGTGGACTCATGAGGAGGAAACCCATGCGCGGTGCCAAGAGCGCCAAGTGGGTCGCGGGAGCGGCAATCATCGCCCTGGCCGCGACTGCCTGTGGCGGCGACAGCGGTGACGAAGGCAAGAAGAACACGTCGGGTCAGCCCGCCGGGTACGTCTCGATCGACGTCGGTGAGCCCCAGAAGCCTCTGATGCCGGCCGACACGAACGAGAGCAACGGCTCCTACGTCATCCAGTCGCTGTTCACCCAGCTGCTGGACTTCGACGACAAGGGCGAGATCGTTCTCACGAACGCCGAGTCCGTCGAGACCGAGGACTCCCAGACGTGGACCGTCAAGCTCAAGTCCGGCTGGAAGTTCCACAACGGTGAGGCCGTGACCGCGCAGTCGTACATCGACGCGTGGAACTGGTACGCCAACGTCGACAACAAGCAGCAGAACGCGTTCTGGTTCTCCGACATCAAGGGCTACGAGGACGTCCACCCCGAGAAGGGTGCGCCCAAGGCCAAGGAGATGTCCGGCCTGAAGGCCGTGGACGACACCACGTTCACGATCGAGCTGAGCAACAAGGTCCCGTACTTCAACTACAAGCTCGGCTACGCGACGTTCGCGCCGCTGCCCAAGGTCTTCTACGACGACCCGAAGGCGTTCGGCCAGAAGCCGATCGGCAACGGCCCGTACACGTTCGAGAAGTGGACCCACAAGAAGCTCATCCAGGTCAAGGCCTGGGACGAGTACCAGGGCCCGAACAAGGCTGCCAACAAGGGCATCCAGTTCAAGAACTACTCGACCGTCGAGGCCGCGTACTCCGACGTCATCTCCGGCAACCTGGACATGATCCGCCAGGTCGGCCCGCGTGACCTCCCGAAGTACAAGACGGACCTCGGTGACGGCGCGATCGACCAGCCGTACGCGGCGATCCAGTCGCTGAACCCGGCGTTCTACTCGAAGACGTTCAAGGACATCGACCCCAAGGTCCTCCAGGGTCTGTCCATGGCGATCGACCGTGACACCATCACGAAGACCGTCCTGAACGGCACGCGCATCCCGGCGACGAGCTTCACGCCTCCGCAGGTCAAGGGCAACCAGACCCTCGACTCGGACATCCTGAAGTTCAACCCGGCCAAGGCCAAGGAGCTCATCAAGGCCGGCGGCGGTGTCCCGGAGAACAAGATCGCCATCCAGTACAACGCCGACGGTGGGCACAAGGAGTGGGTGACCGCTGTCTGCGAGTCCATCCGCAACGCCACCGGGGTCGACTGCGTGGGCGACGCCAAGCCGGACTTCCCGACCGACCTCGAAGCGCGTGACAACAACGAGGTCAAGAGCTTCTACCGCGGTGGCTGGGTGGCCGACTACCCCGTCAACGTGAACTTCCTCAAGGAGCTCTACCACTCCAAGGCGGAGTCGAACAACGGTCGGTTCGCCGACAAGGAGATCGACGAGCTGATGGCGAAGGGCGACAAGGCCGACTCCCTGGAGGAGTCCGTCGCCGCCTACCAGGAGGTCGAGAAGGCCCTGGTGGACAAGATGCCCGCCATCCCGCTCTGGTACTACGCCATCAACGGCGGCCACGGCAAGAACGTCGACAACGTCAAGGTCGACTTCCACGGTGACCTCGAACTGACCGGCGTCACCACCAAGTAACGCCTGCGGGTCATTCCCCAACTGGCCGTCATCCGCCCGCGCCGGCCATCGGCGCGGCCGGAGGCACGGGGGTCGTCTCTGCCAAGAGGCGGCCCCCGCGCCGCAGTTATCCCCACACGGAGGCACCCATGGGGCGCTATGTCGCACGACGACTGCTCCAGATGATCCCGGTCTTCATCGGGTCGACCCTGCTGGTCTTCCTGATGATGTACGCACTGCCCGGCGACCCCGTCAGAGCTCTTGCCGGTGAACAGCACGTAGACGCTACCCAGATCGCCGCCCTGAAGGCGGATCTGGGCTTGGACCAGCCGATCTGGCAGCAGTATTTGAACTACCTGGGCAATCTGTTCCAGGGCGACCTCGGCAACCAGATCGGAACGCAGCGCCCGGTCGCCGAAGTCATCGCCGACGCTTACCCGATCACCGTCAGACTGGCGATCTTCGCCTTCGTCTTCACGGTCGTCGCCGGGATCTCGCTCGGCATCGTCGCCGGCCTGAAGGCCGAGTCCATCCGGGACCGCAGCCTGCTCGGCCTGACGCTGGTGCTGATCTCCATGCCGTCCTTCGTGCTGGGCTTCCTCGTCCAGTACTTCTTCGCGTTCCAGCTCGGCATCGCCAAGCCCAACGTGAGTCTCGAACCGACGAACACCGAGTTGATCATGCCGGCCATCGTGCTGGCGTCGCTCTCACTCGCGTACGTGGCCCGGCTCACCCGTACCTCGGTCGCCGAGAACATCCGCGCCGACTACATGCGTACGGCTGTCGCCAAGGGGCTGCCCCGCCGCCGTGTCATCGGCGTGCACCTGATGCGCAACTCGCTCATCCCGGTCGTCACCTTCCTCGGCACCGACATCGGCGCCCTGATGGGCGGCGCGATCGTGACCGAGGGCATCTTCAACATCAAGGGCGTCGGATCGCTCGTCTTCGAGGCCCTGTCCAAGCGTGAAGGCGCGACCGTCGTCGGCGTCGTGACGCTGCTCGTCATCGTCTATCTCGTCTGCAGCCTGCTCGTCGACCTGCTCTACGCGGTCCTGGACCCGAGGATCCGGTATGCCTGACACCACCGCACTCACCAAGAGCACCGACGTTCCGGCCGCCGTCGACCAGACGCCCGCCGCGACGGACGCCGGCCCCGCGCCCGGCAAGCCGCGCAGCCTCTGGTCGGACGCCTGGCACGACCTGCGCCGCAACCCGCTCTTCCTCATCTCGATGGTGCTGATCCTGCTGCTCGCCATCATGGCGATCTTCCCGGGGCTGTTCACCAGCGCCTCGCCGCGGGACGCCAACCTGGCCGAGCACTACCTCCAGCACCCGAACTGGGGCCACTTCTTCGCCCCCGACTGGCTCGGATACGACGTCCAGGGACGCTCGATCTACGCGCGTGTCGTCTACGGGGCCCGCGCCTCGATCACCGTCGGCGTGGTCGTGACCATCGCGGTCACCATCACCGGCCTGGTCATCGGCATGATCGCCGGTTACTTCGGCGGCTGGATCGACACGATCCTGTCCCGCATCACCGACGTCTTCTTCGGCGTCCCCTTCATCGTCGGCGCCATGGTCATCCTGACCACCTTCGAGGAGCGCTCCGTCTGGGTCGTCATCCTGTCGATGGCCTTCCTCGGCTGGACGTCGATCGCGCGTGTCGCCCGTGGCTCGGTCATCACGATCAAGCAGGCCGACTACGTGGTCGCCGCCAAGGCGCTCGGCGCCTCCACCACCCGGATCCTGACGCGGCACATCCTGCCGAACGCCATCGCTCCGGTGATCGTGGTCGCCACCATCGCGCTCGGCGGTTACATCGCCGCCGAGGCCACCCTGTCGTTCCTCGGCATCGGCCTCGCCGAGCCGACGGTCTCGTGGGGCATCGATGTGTCCGCTGCGAAGGACCAGCTCCGCAACGCGCCGTACGTCCTGGTCATCCCCTCGGTGATGGTCTCGATCACGGTGCTGTCCTTCCTGATGTTCGGCGATGCGGTCCGCAACGCCCTCGACCCCAAGATGCGCTGAGGGAGGCGTTCGTGACCACCATCGACAAGACGGCTCACGTCCCCGCACCGCGGGAGTCCGTGAGTGGCGACGGTCCACTGCTCGACGTCCGTGACCTGCACGTGGAGTTCCACACCCGCGACGGCGTGGCCAAGGCGGTCAACGGTGTGAACTACACCGTCAGCGCCGGCGAGACCCTCGCGGTGCTCGGCGAGTCCGGCTCCGGCAAGTCCGTGACCGCGCAGACCATCATGGGCATTCTCGACATGCCGCCCGGGAAGATCACGCAGGGCGAGATCCTCTTCCGCGGCCAGGACATGCTGAAAATGTCCGCCGAGGAGCGCCGGAAGATCCGCGGCCGCAAGATCGCGATGATCTTCCAGGACGCGCTGTCCTCGCTGAACCCGGTCCTCTCCGTGGGTTATCAGCTCGGCGAGATGTTCCGCGTGCACCAGGGCCTGTCCAAGAAGGAGGCCAAGGCCAAGGCCATCGAGCTGATGGACCAGGTCAAGATCCCGGCGGCGGCGGCCCGTATCTCGGACTACCCGCACCAGTTCTCCGGCGGTATGCGCCAGCGCATCATGATCGCCATGGCGCTGGCCCTGGAGCCCGACCTGATCATCGCGGACGAGCCGACCACCGCGCTCGACGTGACGGTGCAGGCCCAGGTCATGGACCTGCTGGCCGAGCTCCAGCGCGAGTACAACATGGGTCTGATCCTGATCACCCACGACCTCGGCGTCGTCGCCGACGTCGCGGACAAGATCGCCGTGATGTACGCGGGCCGGATCGTGGAGACGGCCCCGGTCGGTGAGCTGTACAGCCGCCCGGCGCACCCGTACACCAAGGGTCTGCTGGACTCGATCCCGCGCCTGGACCAGAAGGGCCAGGAGCTCTACGCGATCAAGGGTCTGCCGCCCAACCTCACGCGCATCCCCTCCGGGTGTGCCTTCAATCCGCGCTGTCCCAAGGCGCAGGACATCTGCCGTACGGACACCCCGCCCCTGTACCCGGTGACCGAGCAGGACGGCCTCGAGCTGGTCGGCCGCGGCAGCGCGTGCCACTTCTGGAAGGAGACGATCCATGGCTGAGCTCAAGAAGGAGCCCGTGGACGCCACGCCGAACGTCTCCGACGTGGAGACCGTGGACGCCGCGACCGAGGCGGAGGCCGTAGCCGCCCTCGACGCGCGCGCCGTCCAGGGCGAGCCGATCCTCCAGGTGCGGAACCTCGTCAAGCACTTCCCGCTGACGCAGGGCATCCTCTTCAAGAAGCAGATCGGCGCGGTCAAGGCCGTCGACGGGATCTCCTTCGACCTGTACGCCGGTGAGACCCTGGGCATCGTGGGCGAGTCCGGCTGTGGCAAGTCCACGGTCGCCAAGCTCCTGATGACCCTGGAGCGGGCGACGGCCGGCGAGGTCTTCTACAAGGGCCAGGACATCACCAAGCTGTCCGGGCGCGCGCTGAAGGCGGTCCGCCGCAACATCCAGATGGTGTTCCAGGACCCGTACACCTCGCTGAACCCGCGTATGACGGTCGGCGACATCATCGGGGAGACCTTCGAGATCCACCCCGAGGTGGCCCCGAAGGGCGACCGGCGCCGCCGGGTCCAGGAGCTCCTGGACGTCGTGGGTCTGAACCCGGAGTACATCAACCGGTACCCGCACCAGTTCTCCGGCGGCCAGCGCCAGCGCATCGGGATCGCCCGCGGCCTCGCGCTCAACCCGGAGATCATCATCTGCGACGAGCCGGTCTCCGCGCTCGACGTGTCGGTGCAGGCGCAGGTCATCAACCTGATGGAGAAGCTCCAGGACGAGTTCAACCTGTCCTACCTCTTCATCGCGCACGACCTGTCCATCGTCCGGCACATCTCCGACCGGGTCGGCGTGATGTACCTCGGCAAGATGGCCGAGATCGGCACGGACACGCAGATCTACGACCACCCGACGCACCCCTACACCCAGGCGCTGCTGTCGGCAGTCCCGGTTCCGGACCCGTCGGCCCGCGAGGGACGCGACCGGATCATCCTGACCGGAGACGTCCCGTCACCGGCGAACCCGCCCTCGGGCTGCCGCTTCCGCACCCGCTGCTGGAAGGCGGAGGAGCGCTGCGCGACGGAGGAGCCCCTGCTGGCGATCCCCGAGCGCTTCGTCTCGGCGGCCACCCCGGCCGCGCACGAGTCGGCGTGCCACTTCGCCGAGGAGAAGGACGTCGTGCACGCGGCGTAACCGCTCCCGCAGGTTGAACGACCCAGGCCCGGCCCCTTCCGAGGGGGCCGGGTCTTCGTCGTGTCCGCCGCCCTCCTGCCCGTACGGGGCAACCCCGCATGCGCTACGTCACGTAATGCGGTGATATGAGGAATTGAGCTACTCGATGACTCTAGGAGGCACTTCATGCGCGGAGCCACACAGGTCAGGTGGGCCGCATGTGCGGTGGCCGTCGCCCTGGCAGCGACGGCCTGCGGCGGCGGTGGTGACGGCGGCAGCGGTGGCGGCGGCGCCGACGGCATCGTCAGCTCCTCCTGGGGAGACCCGCAGAACCCGCTGGAGCCCGCCAACACCAACGAGGTCCAGGGCGGCAAGGTCCTCGACATGGTCTTCCGCGGGCTGATCCGCTACGACCCGAAGACCGGCGAGGCCCAGAACATGGTCGCCGAGTCCATCGACTCGACGGACTCCCAGAACTTCACGGTAAAGCTCAAGGACGGCTGGACGTTCTCCAACGGCGAGAAGGTCACCGCCAACTCCTTCGTCGACGCCTGGAACTACGGCGCGGCCCTGAAGAACAACCAGAAGAACGCCTACTTCTTCCAGTACATCGAGGGCTACGACAAGGTCCACCCCGAGTCCGGCTCCGCCTCCGCCGAGACCCTGTCAGGGCTGAAGGTCGTCGACGACCTGACCTTCACCGCCAAGCTCACCCAGAAGTTCTCCCTGTGGCCCGACACCCTCGGCTACTCCGCCTTCGTCCCGCTGCCCAAGGCGTTCTACGACGACCACGACGCCTGGCTCTCCAAGCCCGTCGGGAACGGCCCGTACACCATCGAGTCGTACGCCAAGGGCTCCTCGATGAACCTGCGCAGGTGGGACGACTACCCGGGCGACGACAAGGCGAAGAACGGCGGCGTCGACCTCAAGGTCTTCACCGACAACAACACCGCCTACACCGACCTGACGGCGGGCAACCTCGACCTCGTCGACGACGTGCCGGCCTCCCAGCTCCGCAACGTCGAGGCGGACCTCGGCGACCGGTACATCAACACCCCCGCCGGCATCATCCAAACCATCTCCTTCCCGTTCTACGAGGCGGAATGGGACACCGACGACGCGCGCAAGGTCCGCCAGGGCCTGTCGATGGCGATCAACCGGCCGCAGATCACCGACCAGATCTTCCAGAAGACCCGCACGCCCGCCTCCGACTGGACCTCCCCGGTCCTCGGCGCGGACGGCGGCTTCAAGGAAGGGCTCTGCGGCAAGGAGTGCACGTACAACAAGGCCGAGGCCAAGAAGCTGATCGACGAGGGCGGCGGCATCCCCGGCGGCCAGCTGAAGATCTCGTACAACGCGGACACCGGCTCCCACAAGGAGTGGGTCGACGCCGTCTGCAACAGCATCAACAACGTCATGGGCAACAACAAGGCGTGCGTCGGCGGGCCCGTCGGCACCTTCGCCGACTTCCGCGCCCAGGTCTCCACCCAGAAGCTGACCAGTGCCTGGCGCGCGGGCTGGCAGATGGACTACCCGCTCATCCAGAACTTCCTCCAGCCGCTCTACTACACCAACGCCCCGTCCAACGACGGCAAGTGGAGCAACGAGGAGTTCGACGACCTGGTCGACAAGGCCAACGCCGAGAGCGACAAGGCGAAGGCCGTCACCACCTTCCAGGACGCGGAGAAGATCCTCGTCACGGAGATGCCGGTCATCCCCCTCTGGTACCAGAACGGCAGCGCGGGCTACTCGGACCGGGTCGACAACGTCGCGCTGAACCCGTTCAGCGTCCCGGTCTACGAAGAGATCACCGTCAAGTGACGCGCTGAGCGACGCGCACGGCCGGGACGCCCGACACGCGCCCCGGCCGTCCGTGCTCCCCGCTCCGTCCGCGCACCCACCGTCCGGCACCGCTCGCCCCGACCCCCGGAGCCCCTCATGGGACGTTATGTGATCCGGCGGCTGCTGCAGATGATCCCCGTCTTCTTCGGCACCACGCTGTTGATCTTCCTCATGGTGAACGTGATGGGCGACCCCATCGCGGGCCTCTGCGGCGACCGCCAGTGCGACCCGGCCACCGCCGCCCAGCTGCGCTCCGAGTTCGGCCTCGACAAGCCGGTCTGGCAGCAATACCTCACCTACATGGGCAACGTGTTCACCGGCGACTTCGGCACCGCGTTCAACGGGCAGAAGGTCACCGAGCTGATGGCCACCGCCTTCCCCATCACGATCCGGCTCACCATCGTCGCGGTCGTCTTCGAGGTCGTCATCGGCATCAGCCTCGGCGTCGTCACCGGCCTGCGGCGCGGCCGCCCCGTCGACACCACCGTCCTCATCCTGACGCTGGTCGTCATCGCCATCCCGACCTTCGTCACCGGCCTGCTGCTCCAGCTCCTCCTGGGCGTCAAGTGGGGCATCATCAAGCCCTCGGTCTCCGCCGACCCCACCTTCGACGAACTCCTCGTCCCCGGGCTGGTCCTCGCCTCGGTCTCGCTCGCCTACGTCACCCGGCTCACCCGGACCTCGATCGCCGAGAACGCCCGCGCCGACTACGTACGCACCGCCGTCGCCAAGGGCCTGCCCCGCCGCCGGGTCGTCGTACGGCACCTGCTGCGCAACTCGCTCATCCCCGTCGTCACCTTCATCGGCACCGACGTGGGCGCGCTGATGGGCGGGGCCATCGTCACCGAGCGGATCTTCAACATCCACGGCGTCGGCTACCAGCTCTACCAGGGCATCCTGCGGCAGAACTCCCAGACCGTCGTCGGCTTCGTCACGATCCTCGTCCTCGTCTTCCTGGCCGCCAACCTGATCGTCGACCTCCTGTACGCCGTACTCGACCCGAGGATCCGCTATGCCTGAGCCGCAGTCATCGGAGCCGTCGCAGTCACCGGACGAAGCGATCTCCCCGGCGGGCGCCGGCGGCGCGACGGACCTCGCCCTGGAAGAGGGCGCCAGCCTGGAGAAGAACCCGGACGGTGCCGACGGCGCCGGGCCGGCCGGAAAGCCGCGCAGCCTCTGGTCGGATGCCTGGCGCGACCTGCGGCGCAACCCCGTCTTCATCATCTCCTCGCTGGTCATCCTCTTCCTGGTGATCATCTCGATCTGGCCCTCGCTCATCGCGAGCGGCGACCCCCTCCAGGCCAACCTGGACGACGCCCAGAAGGGCTCCGAGCCCGGCCATCCCTTCGGCTTCGACCCGCAGGGCCGCGACGTCTACACCCGCGTCGTCTACGGCACCCGGACCTCGGTGACCGTGGGCGTCTGCGCCACGCTCGGCGTCGCGATCCTCGGCAGTCTCTTCGGCGGACTCGCGGGCTTCTTCGGCGGCTGGTGGGACTCGATCCTCTCCCGCCTCACCGACGTCTTCTTCGGCATCCCCGTCGTCCTCGGCGGCCTGGTCTTCCTCTCCGTCGTCACCAGCTCCACCGTCTGGCCCGTCGTCGGCTTCATCGTCCTGCTCGGCTGGCCCCAGATCGCCCGCATCGCCCGCGGCTCGGTCATCACCGCCAAACAGAACGACTACGTCCAGGCGGCCCGCGCGCTCGGCGCCTCCAACTCCCGCATGATGCTGCGCCACATCACCCCGAACGCCATCGCGCCCGTCATCGTCGTGGCGACCATCGCGCTCGGCACGTACATCTCGCTGGAGGCGACCCTCTCGTTCCTCGGCGTCGGCCTGAAGGACCCGGCCGTCTCCTGGGGCATCGACATCTCCGCCGCCGCCAACTACATCCGCAACGCCCCGCACATGCTGCTCTGGCCCGCCGGAGCGCTGGCGGTCACCGTGCTCGCGTTCATCATGCTCGGCGACGCGGTGCGCGACGCCCTCGACCCCAAGCTGCGCTGAGGAGCCGGTTGTCATGTTGCTCGAAGTGCGCGATCTGTACGTGGAGTTCCACACCCGCGAAGGCGTCGCCAAGGCCGTCAACGGGGTCAACTACTCGGTGGCCGAGGGCGAGACGCTCGCCGTCCTCGGCGAGTCCGGCTCCGGCAAGTCCGTCACCGCCCAGGCGATCATGGGCATCCTCGACATGCCGCCCGGGAAGATCGCCGGCGGGGAGATCCTCTTCAAGGACCAGGACCTGCTGAAGCTCAAGCCGGACGAGCGGCGCAAGATCCGCGGCCAGGAGATGGCCATGATCTTCCAGGACGCCCTCTCCTCGCTGAACCCGGTCCTCACCGTCGGCCAGCAGCTCGGCGAGATGTTCGTCGTGCACCGCGGCATGTCCCGCAAGGACGCCAAGGCCAGGGCGGTCGAGCTGATGGACCGGGTCCGCATCCCCGCCGCCAAGGACCGGGTCAACAGCTATCCGCACCAGTTCTCCGGCGGGATGCGCCAGCGCATCATGATCGCCATGGCGATGGCCCTGGAACCGTCCCTGATCATCGCCGACGAGCCGACCACCGCCCTCGACGTCACCGTCCAGGCCCAGGTCATGGACCTCCTCGCCGAACTCCAGCGCGAGCTGAACATGGGCCTCATCCTGATCACCCACGACCTCGGCGTCGTCGCCGACGTCGCCGACAAGATCGCCGTGATGTACGCGGGCCGCATCGTCGAGACCGCCCCCGTCCACGAGATCTACAAGGCACCCGCCCACCCGTACACCAAGGGCCTCCTGAAATCGATCCCGCGCCTGGACCAGAAGGGCCAGGAGCTGTACGCGATCAAGGGCCTGCCGCCCAACCTCACCCGCATCCCGCCCGGCTGCGCCTTCAACCCCCGCTGCCCGCAGGCCCGGGACATGTGCCGCAGCGATGTGCCGCCGCTCTACGAGGTCGACGAACAGCGCCGGAGCGCCTGCCACTTCTGGAAGGAGACGCTCGATGCACGCTGACCGCGACGGGAGTGCGGGGACCGGTGCGGGCGCGGCCGGCTCCACCCTCCTCTCCGAGGCGAGCGAGGACGCCACCGCCCCGTACGTCGAGGGCGACCCGATCCTCCAGGTGCGCGGCCTCGCCAAGCACTACCCGCTCACCCAGGGCATCCTCTTCAAGCGGCAGATCGGCGCGGTCCGGGCCGTCGACGGCGTCGACTTCGACCTGTACGCGGGCGAGACGCTGGGCATCGTGGGGGAGTCGGGCTGCGGCAAGTCGACCGTCGCCAAGATGCTCGTCCACCTGGAACGCCCCACCGCCGGGGCGATCCGCTACAAGGGCGAGGACATCTCCAAGCTGTCGGGGCGGGCGCTGAAGGCGGTCCGCCGCAACATCCAGATGGTGTTCCAGGACCCGTACACCTCGCTGAACCCGCGGATGACGGTCGGCGACATCATCGGGGAGCCGTACGAGATCCACCCCGAGGTCGCCCCGAAGGGCAGCCGGCGGCAGAAGGTCCAGGACCTGCTGGACGTGGTCGGGCTCAACCCGGAGTACATCAACCGCTATCCGCACCAGTTCTCCGGCGGCCAGCGCCAGCGCATCGGCATCGCCCGCGGCCTCGCACTCAACCCGGAGATCATCGTCGCCGACGAGCCGGTCTCCGCGCTCGACGTCTCCGTACAGGCCCAGGTGGTCAACCTGCTGGACCGGCTCCAGGCGGAGTTCAGCCTCAGCTTCGTCTTCATCGCGCACGACCTCTCGATCGTCCGGCACATCTCCGACCGGGTCGGCGTGATGTACCTCGGCCGGATCGTGGAGATCGGCTCCGACGCGGAGATCTACGACCACCCCACCCACCCGTACACCCAGGCGCTGCTGTCCGCCGTCCCCGTACCGGACCCGACCGCCCGCGAGCACCGGGAACGGATCATCCTGCACGGCGACGTCCCCTCGCCCGCCAACATCCCCTCCGGCTGCCGCTTCCGCACCCGCTGCTGGAAGGCGCAGGAGCGGTGCGCGCTGGAGGTCCCGCTGCTGGCGGTCCCCGCGGAGTTCCGGCTCGTGGACACCCCGGCCCGGCACGACTCGGCGTGCCACTTCGCGGAGGAGAAGCGCGTGGTGCCGCCGGAGGGCGAGCTGGAGGTCCCGGGGCCGGCGGATGACCCGGGGGCGGCGGAGCCGAAGGAACAGCCGGGGCGGCCCGGGGAGGACGAAACATCATGAACCGGCGTCAGCATCGTTAACAAGTAAGCAACTCTGCCGTCGCCGCTCCGATATACGAACGCCCCATGCTGAACAGCGTACGGCCGTGCGGGTGCCGTGGTCCGGCCGGAGCGTCGTCCTGGCGCTCCGGCCGGTCGCCCGCCGAAGCCGCCCCGCCCCCTGAACGCCTTGTTCATCCGTTCGGGGCCATGGAGTATCAGCGGGTGACACTTACACGGGGAGCAGGAATCACCGGCGCCGTTCTGTGCGCGGTGCAGGCATTGATGGCCATCGCCTGGCTGGTGCGGGACTTCAAGGTGGTCGACGGACCGGAGATGCTCTGGGACATCTGGGCGGGAGCCGCGAACCCCTGGGGCATGCCGTCGCTCACCACGACCGCCACCACCCTCATCCTGCTGGTCGTCCATGCCGCCGCCGCTGTTACGGTGCTCCGGTCCGCCCAGGCGTCGCCGGTGCTGATCACCACCGGAATCGTCACGTTCGCCGTGCGGCTGCCCGGCGTCTGGACCATCGCCGACTCCCCGTTCCCGGAGGAACTGCGCGACCGGGCGCTGCTCACCACGTACGCGGCCCTGCTGGCCGGACTCGCCATGGTCGTCGTCGGGGTGGCGGGCCGCCGGCCGGTGGCGGACGGCGAGGAGCGGCCCGCGGGACCGGCCCGGGGAGCCGGGGTGGCCGCGTTCCTGCTCCTCGGGTTCCAGGCGGTGGTCTTCGCGGGCTGGGAGATCCGGCAGGGTTTCATCTACCCGGATTACCTGTATCCCGCGTGGTTCACGGGCGGGAGGCCCATGGTCGTCCCGCTGACCGAGGCGCCGCCCGGTTGGATCAACGTGGTGCTCATCCTGATGTTCCTGGTGGCAGCCGTCGGCGCGGTCGCAGGAGCGGCCTACGCGCGCCCGCTCGGCCTGATCGCGGGCGGGTTCATGCTCTCGTCCGGTGTGCTGGGCGTGGTGCGGGGCATCCGCTTCGAGTTGTACGAGCGGTTCACCTCCCAGGACATCGAGACGCAGCTGAACACGCTGAGCTCCGTCATCTCGCTCATCGCCGGGGTCGCCGTGCTCGTCCTCCTCGCCCGCAAGGGCGTCGAGCGGATCCCCGTAGGCGGCCCCCCGGGCCCGTGGGGCGGGGCCGGCCCCTGGGGCGTCCAGCCCCCGGGCTACCCGCCGGCCGGGATCCCCGGTCAGCCGGCCGGGGCTCCCGGGCAGTCGTCCGCCCCGGCCCCCGGCTTCGGGCCCCCGCCGGGCGGCTTCGGGCCCCCGCCCTCCTCCTCCCCGCCGCCCCGCTGGTGAGCCGGGGGCGGACGGGGAGGGCCGGGCCGCTCAGGCTCCGGGCAGCCCCAGCGACCGCTTGAGGAAGTCCACCTGGAGCAGGAGCAGGTTCTCCGCGACCTGCTCCTGCGGCGTCATGTGCGTCACCCCGCTCAGCGGCAGCACCTCGTGCGGGCGGCCTGCCGCCAGCAGCGCCGAGGAGAGCCGCAGGGCGTGGGCGACCACCACGTTGTCGTCGGCCAGACCGTGCACGATCATCATCGGCCGCACCTCGGAGGCGGGCTCGGACAGCCCGTCGTCGGTGAGCAGCGAGTTGTACGCGTACACCTCGGGCTGCTGCGCCGGGTCGCCGAGATAGCGCTCGGTGTAGTGGGTGTCGTACAGCCGCTGGTCCGTCACCGGCGCGCCCACGACCGCCGCGTGGAAGACGTCGGGCCGCCGCAGCACCGCGAGCCCCGCCAGATACCCGCCGAAGGACCAGCCGCGGATCGCCACCCGGGACAGATCGAGCGGGAAGCGGTCCGCGAGCCCGTGCAACGCCTCGACCTGGTCCTCCATGGTCAGCACGAGGTTGTCCCGTACCGCCTTCTCCCAGCCCGGCGAGCGGCCCGGCGCGCCCCGCCCGTCCGCCACGACCACCGCGAAGCCCTGGTCCGCGAACCACTGCGAGGTCAGGTGCGCGTTGTGGGCGGCGACCACCCGGCGGCCGTGCGGACCGCCGTACGGATCCATCAGGACCGGAAGCGGACCGTCCGCCTCCTGGTAGTCCGAGGGGAGCAGTACGGCGCACGGAATCCGCCGTGCGCCCCCCTCGGTGAGGGTCACGCGGGCGGAGAGCACCGGCTCTTGGGCGGAACTCGCGACCCGGGCCAGCCGCTTGCCGTCCCGCACCACCCACGCGGCGGCTCCGGGCTCCTCGGGGACGGCCGAGACCACGACCGAGAGGCCGCCCGAGCGGACCGCGGAGTGCACACCCACCCCTTCGGAAATCCGCTCGATTCCCAGCTCGTTGACCCGGTACACATGGATCTGCCCGATCTCCGGCTCGACCGCGTCCTCACCGGCCACCGCGGAGATCAGGAGGTCCGAATCCCCGATGTCCAGCACCGACTGGACGTGCAGCTGCGACCCGGTGAGCAGCCGGTCCCCGACCGCCAGCACCCGCGCCCCGCCCTCGTCGGCGATCCGCACCAGCCGCCCGTCGGGCGCCCACGCGGGCACCCCGGGGAAGAGATCCAGCCACACCGGGTCCTCGTCGACATGGACGATCCGGGTCGCGCCGGTCTCCGGATCCACCGCCAGATACCGCTGACTGCGCTGGTCGCGGGCCTGCACCAGCAGCAGCGGAGCACCCGCGGAGGACCAGTGCACCTGGGCCAGGTACGGGAACGCGGCCCGGTCCCAGACCACTTCCGTACGGGCCCCCGCCAGGTCCATGACGAAGAGCCGCACCTCGGCGTTGGGCGTCCCCGCCGCCGGGTAGGCGACCTCGGCCGGCTTGCGCTCGGGGTGCGCCGGATCGGCGATGTACCACCGCTGTACGGGGCTGTCGTCGGCCCGCGCGACCAGCAGCCGGTCCGACTCGGGCGACCACCAGAAGCCCCGGTAGCGGTGCATCTCCTCGGCCGCGATGAACTCGGCCAGACCATAGGTGACCTGGGGGTCCTCCGGCTCGGCCAGCGCCCGGTCGCCCTCGCCGTCCGCGCCCACGACCCGCAGCGCGCCCTTGGCCACGTACGCGATGTGCCGGCCGTCGGGGGACGGGCGGGGGTCGATCACCGGGCCCGGCACCGGCAGCGCCCGCGCGGTCCCGGCCCGCAGCTCCGCCACGTACACCTTTCCGGACAGGGCGAACGCGGCCAACTCCGCCGCCGCGTCCACCGCGTAGGAGACGATCCCGGACGAGCCCTCCCGGGTCCGCTCCCGCCGGGCCCGCTCCTGCGCCGACAGCTTCTCCGCCGAACCGCCCAGCAGCACTTCGGGGTCGGCGGCGACGCGCTCCTCGCCGGTCGCCGGGTCGAGCACCCAGAGCCGGTTGGTCCGGTCCGTTCCGGACGCGGACCGCAGGAAGATCACCCGCGTCTCGTCCGGTGAGACGGTGAAGGCGCGAGGTGCGCCGAGAGTGAAGCGCTGGGTCCGTGCTTGCTGGCGGGGAAAGGACAGCTTCTGCGAGGTCATGGCGACGAACCTAGTGCCGAACTCGGCCCCGCGGCACGGTTCGTGCGCCCCTCGTGCTGCTGTGCCCCGATCAATGCGTTGGCACGGATAGTTATGATCCGTAGCGCTCGGTGGGTAGGAACCTGCTGACTCCGCGTACCCCCATTCCGACCGTCCGAACGTACCGATGGAGGTGAACCGCCGTGGCGCTCTCGATTTCGGCGGTAGTGCTGCTGGCGATCATCGTCTTCCTGCTGATCCGGAAATCCGGACTGAAGGGGGGACACGCGGTGGTCTGCATGCTGCTCGGGTTCTACATCGCGAGCTCGTCCATCGCACCGACCATCTCCGATCTGACGACCAACGTGGCGGGGATGATCAGCAGCATCAAGTTCTGACCGGACGTCCCGTAGCTGTGGGGCCGCGGGCCGGGGGGCCGCGGGTGCGGGGTCGGGGGCGCGGGGGGCCTCCGGGCTCGTAGGGTGGTCCCCATGAAGGACCTCCCCGCCCGCCGTCTGCTGCTCGTGCACGCGCACCCCGACGACGAGGCGATCAACAACGGCGCCACTATGGCCAGGTACGCGGCCGAGGGCGCCCACGTCACCCTGGTGACGTGCACGCTCGGCGAGGAGGGCGAGGTCATCCCGCCCGCGCTCGCCCGCCTCACCGCCGACCGGGACGACGCGCTGGGCCCCCACCGCGTCGGCGAGCTGGCCGCGGCGATGCAGGAGCTCGGCGTCGACGACCACCGCTTCCTCGGCGGGGCCGGCCGCTACCGGGACTCGGGGATGATGGGCGCCGAGCAGAACGGCCGCCCCGGCTCCTTCTGGTCGACCCCGGTGGACGAGGCGGCGGCCCACCTCGTCGAGGTGATCCGCGAGGTCCGCCCCCAGGTCCTGATCACCTACGACCCGGACGGCGGCTACGGCCACCCCGACCACATCCAGGCCCACCGCGTCGCGATGCGCGCCGCCGACCTGGCCGCCGACCCGGCGTACGGCTCCGACGCACCGCACACCGTCGCGAAGATCTACTGGAACCGGGTGGAGCTGGAGGCCCTGGAGGCCGCCTTCGACCGGCTGCGCACCACCGCGCCCGACGCCTTTCCCGGCATCGCCGCCGTCGACGACGTCCCGGGCGTGACCGGCGGGGAGCAGATCACCGCGGAGATCGACGGATCGGCGTACGCCGGGGCGAAGTCGGCGGCGATGCGCGCCCACGCCACCCAGATCGCGGTCGACGGCCCCTTCTTCGCCCTCTCCAACGACCTCGGCCAGCCCCTGCTGACGACCGAGTGCTACCAACTGGTGCGCGGCGTTCGCGGCGTGGCGGGACCGGAGCGCGAGAGCGACCTGTTCGCGGGCGTCCCGGGCACCGAGGGAGGCGCGGCATGAGCGAGAGCCCCGGAAAGGCCCGTGGAAACCCGAGCCAGAACCGCGGAAACCCGAGCAAGGACCGCGGGAACCTGAGCAAGGCCCGCGGGAACCCAGGTAAGGCCCGCGACCGCGCCGGTTCCTCCCACGCGCCGCGACGGAACGCGCCGCCCAGGGAGCCCGAGCCGATCGGCTTCGCCGCCCGGCCGAACCCGGCCCGGATCGCCGCCTACTTGGGCCTCGCGGTCCTCGGCGCGCTCGTCGCCCTCGCCGGAACCCTCGTCCAAGCGGCCTGGTTCCCGGGCGGGTTGATCATCGCCCTGGCGGGATCGGCGGGTCTCTTCTACGGCGGGCGGATCCTGACCCGCACCCAGATCGGCGCGCTCGCCCCGGCGGCCGGCTGGTTCATCACGGTGTTCCTTCTGCTGAGCGGCCGGCCGGAGGGCGACTACGTCTTCGGCGACGAACTCGGCCTGGTGCTCTTCATGCTCGGCGGGACGGCCGTCGCTGTGATGTGCGCCACCACCTCGAAAGTGCCGCAATCAGCCATCCACAGCGGCCGGTCCGGTACGTGAAGTGCCAAGTCCGGGTCCGGAGAGACCCCCACAGGTGTGATGCACGGGTGGAGGTTTCACCCGGTCGCGGAGTGTCCGACGGCGGCGGCCAGTATGGTGGTGCGCGCGCCGAGCCGTCCCCTGGCCTGCGGCATGGGGGAAGTACGGGCGGCGGAGCCAATCGGGAGAACCTGCTTTGAGTCGTGAAACTGACAGTTCGTCCTCCGGGCCCCAGGGCCGCGGCGGAGCCGCGTACCCCTCGGGTACGCCGCCGTACGGATCCCGCCAGTATCCGTCGCTCCACCCGTCGCAGGACGGCTCTGACGAGAACCCGGAATCCGTGGATCCGCCCCGGCCCGAGGAACCGAAGACCGAGACGACGCTGACGACGCGCATCCGGATCAACATCCCCGGCTCGCGTCCCATCCCGCCGGTCGTGATGCGTACGCCGATGGCGGCGAGCGACATCGCCGGCGACGGCCGTTCCGACGCGGAGCGCACCGGCGCGACCCCGCGCCCCGGCACGCCGCCGCCCGCACCCGGAGCGGCTTCCGGCGCCGGACCCTCGGACCGCTCCGGCGGCCCGAGCGCCGGCTCGAACGGCGGCGCGCCCGCGGACCGGTCCCGCGACGGCGGCCCGGCCGCCGACCCGACGCCCACGGAGAAGCCGGCCCGGGAGAAGAGCGGCAGCGACTGGTTCGCCCCGCGCAAGGCCCCGGCCCCCGGGC
>NZ_JBHXJG010000036.1:0-39592 GCF_042723425.1 Streptomyces sp. NPDC058375
CTGTCTGCGTGCCGGGCCCGGATCTTCAGTAGCGGGGACAGGATTTGAACCTGCGACCTCTGGGTTATGAGCCCAGCGAGCTACCGAGCTGCTCCACCCCGCGTCGGTAAACACAACTGTACGGCATTCCGAGGGTGCCGTTGACCCATTGCTCCGGGCACCCCGCCGCGGCCGCACCTTGTTGCCGCCGCGGTGGCCGGTGCGTCGCAGGGTGCTCAGGCGGAGGCAGACCGTCTCGAAGCCGACGCCGAAGCGGGCGGAGCGCAGCTCGATGTCGTAGCGGACGGCCTCGGCCGCGATGTGGAAGACGGTGTACGGCATGAGCGGCGCCCCGGCGAAGTAGTTCGCGACGCCGAAGCGGGCGAGGGCGGACGACTCGGGCGAGGTCAGCTCGGCTGCGCAGTCCGCGAGTTCGTCCAGCAGCGGGCGCTGTTCCAGGAAGGCCGGCTGGATCGCGATCGTATGGCAGGGCGTTCACACCGGGCGTACCGTGAAAATCAGGGCGGGACACGGCATGTGAGGTTCTTGCGTGCACCGATCCGACTTGCCGGGAGGTCGCGGCATGACACGGGGTATCCGCAACACCATCGGACTGGTCCTGGCAGTGGTCGGTGCGGCCGCGGCGCTCTGGGCCCCCTTCCGCAACTGGTACGACGGGCGGCTCGGACACGACTTCCGGGTATGGGAGCTCTTCACCGGGGCCGGCATCACGGATTCGGGTGCGGGGCTGTTCGCGTCCATGTTTCTCCCCCTCTTCGTCGGCGCGCTGCTCACCGTTCTCGGGGTGGCGTTCAGATCGCGGTTCCTTGTCCTGATCGCGGGGATCGTCACGCTCGGATTCGCCGTCCTCTGGATGGTCCGGCAGGCACAGGCCCAGGGCAGCTTGACCGTCACGGGCGACAGCGACGGGCTCGGCAGCGGCGTGGGACTGGCCCTGCTCGGCGGTCTCCTCATGCTGATCGGCTCGGCCGTCATGAGCGGGCGTGAACACAGGGCGGTGCGCAGTGCGCGGCGGGAGCAGGAGGGGCGGACACAGGGCGCGCTGGACCGTGAGGACGCAGAGCGTCCCCGCACCGGGGGCGAGCACGCGTACGGCACGGCCGCCCGCACCGGCGCGGCCGGAGACGAGGCGGGCCACGCCGGTGCGACCGCGGCGCGACCCCGCACCGACGCCGGACCCGATCGGGACGCTTCGGTCGAGAGCGACTCGCCTCAGCGCTTCGTCCGCCGGTCTCCGGAGCAGACGTCGGCACCGCGCGGCCGGCCGGTTCCGGCGCGGGACGCCGGCGGCGGGGAGCCCGGACGGGGGGATACGGACCGGACGCAGTACGAGCAGAGCGACCGGGACACGGGAACCCGTCCGTCCGATCAGGACTCGCCGGGCAGGAGGTACCCGGACCGCGGAGACCAGCCGTAAGCCGCGCTGGTGCGTCATCTGCCCAGATCTGCGTACTCCGTCCGGATCCGGGTAGGTGACCCGTGTGCCGACGGATCTCCGCGGCACCTTCTGGGGCAGGGGAACCATCGCAATGCCGATATCCACGACGGCTCCGGCCACCGACGCGCCCCTCGTGGCGCTCCCGCAGATCCGCGACCCCGGCGAGGTGGCACCGAAGGACGCCCGCGCCCTCAGCTCGGTCTTCTTCGAACGGCTTCGGGTGCTGGAAGAGGGCACGCACGAGTACCAGTACGCGCGGAACACCCTGATCGAGATGAATCTGTCTCTGGTCCAATTCGCCGCGCGCCGGTTCCGCAACCGCGGCAGCGGCGAGATGGAGGAGATCGTCCAGGTCGGAACGGTCGGCCTGATCAAGGCGATCGACCGGTTCGACCTCAGCCGGGAAGTGGAGTTCACCTCTTTCGCCATCCCCTACATCGTGGGGGAGATCAAGCGGTTCTTCCGCGACGCCACCTGGGCGGTCCACGTCCCACGCCGCCTGCAAGAGCTGCGCGTCACCCTTGCGAAGACCAAGGAGGAACTCGCAGGACGGCTGGACCGGGATCCCACCGTCCAGGAACTCGCCCGCCATCTGGAGCTCAGCGAGGACGAGATCATCGAGGGTCTCGTCGCCTCGAACGGATACACCGCGGGGTCTTTGGACATGCCCGTCGGGAGCGAACGGGACAGCGCGTCGACCGTCACCTACGGCGACATCGAAGGGGACATCGATCCCGCCATCGAGATGTTCGAGGATCTCCATGCGCTGGCGCCCCTGCTCGAAGGCCTGAACGACCGCGACCGGTCCATCGTGGCCTTGCGCTTCGGCCAGGAGATGACCCAGTCCGAGATCGGCCGACAGCTCGGCCTCTCCCAGATGCACGTCTCCCGGCTCCTGACCCACCTCCTCGGCAGGCTCCGCACCGGGATGCTGGTGCACGGATGAATCCCGCAGAGTGAGCCTCACGTACCAGCAGGAGGCCCGCCGCCCCGCCGAGGGGCAGCTCCGATCCGGAGGAGTGCGGCCGAGGCCGCGCCCCTAGACCCATGAGTCAGCGACAGCGGTCACGTCCTCGGCTGTTCCGTTCCCACCACATCGCGGTGACCGCCCAACGGCTGCCCGGTGTCGGCCACGAGAGGTTCGTACTCATGACCGCAGAAGTCTCCGTCCGCCCCGAGCGGACCGCCGGGAGCGATTTCGCCCGGCTGTCCAAGAAAATCGTCGACCACGGCCTGATGGCCCGACGACCGCGCTACTACGCGGTCCGGATCGTGGCTGTGAGTTCCCTGTACGCCGCCGGCTGGACCGCGTTCGTCCTCGTCGGCGCTTCCTGGTGGAACCTGGCCGTCGCCGTCTTCCTGGCCGCGGTCTTCGGCCAGGTGGCGCTGCTGGCCCACGACATCGCCCACCGCCAGGTCTTCCGGCTGCGCAAGGCCAGCGAGAGGGCGGGGCGGGCCGCCGCGAACGTCGGCATCGGCATGGGGTACGGCTGGTGGCAGGACAAGCACACCCGCCACCACGCCAACCCCAACCACGAGACACTCGACCCCGACATCGAGCCCGATCTCCTGGTCTGGTCGCAGGACCAGGCCCGCTCGGCCAAGGGCCTGCCCCGGCTGATCGGCCGCTCGCAGGCGTACCTGTTCTTCCCTCTCCTCACCCTCGAAGCCTTCAACCTGCACGTGTCGGGCCTGCGGGCGCTGGCCGACCGTTCGCTCAAGCACCGGCTGCTGGAGGGGTCCCTGCTCGTGGCGCACTGCGCGGTCTACCTGACGGCGCTCTTCCTGTTGCTGCCGCCCGGCATGGCGATCGCCTTCCTCGCCGTCCACCAGGGCCTCTTCGGTCTGTACCTCGGCTCCGTCTTCGCCCCCAACCACAAGGGCATGCCGATCCGGACAGGCAACGACCGCCCGGACTTCCTGCGCCGCCAGGTTTTGACGTCACGCAACGTCAGCGGCAATTGGTTCACCGACATCGTCCTGGGCGGGCTGAACTACCAGATCGAGCACCATCTCTTCCCGAGCATGCCCAGCCCCAACTTGCGCAAGGCCCAGGTCGTCGTCCGGCGCTACTGCGAAGAGCTGGATGTCGCCTACCTGGAGACGAGCCTGATCACCTCCTATCGGCAAGCACTCCGCTGCCTCCACCAGGCAGGCGCTCCCCTGCGCCGGGCAGAGGCACGCCCCGCATGACCGGTGATCCCTCACCCCGCCCACGGGGCCGCACCCGCCGCACCCCCGCGACGCTCCCGCCGCGCTCGGCCGTAAGCCCCTGTCGCGAGCTTGAGGAGAGGCCCTCCCGCCGGGGGTCTGCGACGATGGTTGGCGTGGACGTGCGGAGCAGGAACCATGTCACGGTGACCGGGCGGACCGGCGCGCCGGTGGTGATGCTGGCGCACGGGTTCGGGTGCGACCAGAACATGTGGCGTCTGGTGGTGCCGAGGCTGGAGCAGCACTTCACCGTCGTCCTCTTCGACCATGTCGGCTCGGGAAACTCGCAGCTGTCTTCCTGGAGCCAGGACCGGTACGGATCGTTGGACGGCTACGTCGCCGATGTCCTGGAGGTCATCGGGGAGCTGGCTCTGGGGCCGGTCATGTTCGTGGGGCATTCGGTGAGCGCGATGATGGGCGTGCTGGCCGCCGCACGCGAGCCGGAGGCGTTCACCGGGCTGGTGCTGCTCGCACCGTCTCCCTGTTTCGTCGACGATCCCGCCACCGGGTACCGGGGTGGCTTCAGCGCCGCCGACGTCGATGAGCTGCTGGAGTCGCTGGACGCGAACTATCTCGGCTGGTCGGGTGCGATGGCACCGGTGATCATGGGCAACCCGGGGCGGCCCGAGCTGGGCGAGGAGCTGACGAACAGCTTCTGCCGCACGGATCCGCAGATCGCGCGGGTCTTCGCCCGGGTGACGTTCCTGTCCGACAACCGCGCCGACCTCGCGGCCGTGCGGGTGCCCACGCTGGTCGCCCAGTGCTCCAGCGATGCGATCGCACCGCCGGAGGTCGGCGCGTTCGTCCATGCCCGGATAGCGGGAAGCCGACTGGTCACACTGAACGCGACGGGGCACTGCCCTCAGCTGGCAGCCCCGGAAGAGACCGCGGCGGCGATCGCCGCGTTCGCCGGGACGACACGGTGATGTGCGAGACGGGCGGCGCGGCGGACAGCAAGGACCAGGCTCCGGTGGGTGAGGAGGCCCGCTTCTCCGAACTGCTGGAGGACAGTGCCGAGGACCTCTATGAGCACGCCCCGTGCGGCTACCTCTCCACCCTGCTGGACGGCCGGATCGCCAAGGCCAACGCGACACTGCTGGACTGGCTCGGCTACCAGCGCGGTGACCTGGTGGGCCGCATGGCCTTCTCCGACCTGCTGACCGTCGGCGGCCGGCTGTATCACGAGACCCACTTCGCCCCGCTGCTGCAGATGCAGGGCGCGATCAGCGGCATCGCCCTGGAACTCAAGGCGGCCGACGGCTCCCACCTGCCCGTCATGGTCACCTCGACAGTCAAGACCGGCACCGACGGGCAGCCCCTGCTGATCCGCACCACCCTCTTCGACGCCCGCGACCGCCGCGCCTACGAGACGGAACTGCTGCGGGCCCGCCGGGAAGCCGACCTGGAACGCGACCGCCTCAAGATCCTGAACACCACGCTTCAGAGAACCCTGCTGCCACCCACGCTGGCGAACGTGCCCGGCCTGGACGTCGCCGCGCACTACCACGTCGCCTCCGTCGACGAGGTCGGCGGCGACTTCTACGACCTGTTCCCCCTGGCCGCCGGCGCCTGGGGCCTGTTCCTGGGCGACGTGTGCGGCAAGGGCGCCGCCGCGGCCGCCGACACCTCCCTGGCCCGCTACACCCTGCGTGCCGCCGCCGTCTACGACCCGGACCCAGCCGCCGTACTCGCCAACCTCAACACCATCCTCAACCACGAGTATCAGGGCACCGATCCCCGCTTCTGCACCGTCGTCTTCGGCCGGCTCACCCCCGACCCCGACCGCGGTGGCTTCCGTATCACGCTGGCCAGCGGCGGCCACCCCCCTGCCCTGCTGATGCGCGCCGACGGGACCGCCGACTACCTGCCCACCCCCGGCGGGCAGCTCATCGGCGTCCTGCCCGACGCCCACATCGCCACCACCACCGTTCACCTCGCCCCCGGCGACACCCTGCTCCTCCACACGGACGGCCTCACCGAAGCCCGCACCACCGCCGCCGGGGGCGAGGACCGTTACGGCGACGACGCTCTCCTCGACTTCGGCCGCGCCCTCGCCCCCACCACCGCGTCGGACGCCATCGGCGCAGTCCGCGATCTGCTCCACGCCTTCGGCACCGGCGTGGACGACGACACCGCCGTCCTCGCCATCCACGTGCCCCGACCCCTCAGTGAAGAGCAGCAGTGACCCAGCACTTGACCCTCAGCACCCGCACCACCGCTGCCGGCACGGTCATGGAACTCACCGGGGAACTCGACCACCACACCGCGCCCCACATCCGCGACGCCCTCCCCGGGCTCGCCCTGCGCCCGGGGCAACAGCTCGTCATCGACCTCAAGGGCATCACCTTCTGCGACTCCAGCGGAATCACCGCCCTGATCGCCGCCCGCAACCACGCCCTGGCCGCCGACGCGGCCATCGCGCTGGCAGCCCTCCCCGAACACCTCGCCCGGATCATCCGTATCGTCGGCCTGGACCAGGTCTTCCCCGCCCACCCCACCGCACAGGACGCCGAACACGCCTGGCACGCCGCCTCGGAATGATCGCGCTCGTCCACACCGTGCGAGCGGCCGGTCATCCGCCCGCGGGGTACACCACCGCGGAGCGTGCGATCGACGCAGGAACCACATGGCGAAGCGCCTCCCCCCGGAGGGACCGGGTGGAGGCGCTTCTTCGCAGATGGCAGGCCTACGCCCTGCCCTGCTGCCGGTAGGCCGTGTGGGACTCGAACCCACAACCAACGGATTAAAAGTCCGCTGCTCTGACCAATTGAGCTAACGGCCCCTGCAACATCACCCCCCGAGCATAGCCCGCCCGGTCCCGGCAGCCGATCCGGTATCGGTCTTGGGCCCGCGTCGCGCCTGTTGCGGGGGTCCGTCGCGGACCCCGAGGGCCGGGTTCCGGGGGCGGGTTCCTGGGGTCGGGAACAGCAACAGGGCCCGTACGTCACCGAGTCGGTTCGGTGGCGTACGGGCCCTGCCGGTCTGTCAGGCGGACCTGCTCGGCCGGGTGTCGGCCGGGCGGGGGTCAGCCGTTGCGCTTCCAGCGCGGCTTGTCGTCGCGGCGGCCGAACGAGCCGGTGTTGGTGCCGGTGTTGGCGCCGCGGTGGTCGTCACGACGGCCGGTGGGGCGGTCGCCGCCGCCGGAGCGGAAGCCTCCCGAGGGGCGGTCGTCGCGACGGTCACGGTTGAACGGGCGGTCGCTGCCGCCGGAGCGGAAGCCACCGGAGGGGCGGTCGTCACGACGGTCACGGTTGAACGACGGGCGGTCGTTGTCACGACGCTCGAACGAACGGCCACCACGGTCGTCCCGACGGTCGCCACCGGAACGGAAGCCACCCGAGGGGCGGTCGTCACGGCGGTCGCGGTTGAAGGCGGGGCGGTCGTTGTCACGACGCTCGAAGGAACGGCCACCACGGTCGTCACGACGGTCGTTGCCACCGGAGCGGAAGCCACCCGAGGGGCGGTCGTCACGACGGTCGCGGAACGCCGGACGGTCGTTGTCACGACGCTCGAACGAACGGCCACCACGGTCGTCCCGACGGTCGCCACCGGAGCGGAAGCCACCCGACGAGCGGTCGTTGCCGCCGCGGTAGCCGCCACGGTCGCCACCGCGGTTGTCGCGGCGCTCGTAGTTGCCCCGCTCGTCGCGGCGCTGCTCGTCGCGGGCGGCCGGCTGCTCGGGGACGGAGACGGCTGCCACGAGGGCGGCCTCGGCCTCGGCGGCCACCTCGGCCACCGCGGCCTCCGGGTCGTCGCCCCGCTCGCGCGCGGCACGGGCGACCAGGCGGTCGGCCTCCTCGCGGAGCTCGACGGCGCGGCGCTGGACGCGCTCCAGCTGCTTCGTCAGGTCGGCGGCCTCGCGCTCGGCCTGCTTGGCGGCGTTGTTCGCGGAGTCGGCCTGGACCTCGGTGAGCGAACGGGCGCCGGTGATCTCGGCGACCTCCGGCTCGAAGACGCCCGCGCCCTGGACGATGTGGCGCGAGGCGTCGACGCCCGCGTCCTCCATCAGGCGGAAGATCTGGCGGCGCTGGTGCGGGAGCGCCAGCGAGACGACGACACCGGACTTGCCGGCGCGGGCGGTACGGCCCGAGCGGTGCAGGTAGTCCTTGTGGTCGCCGGCCGGGTCCACGTTCAGGACCAGGTCGATGCCGTCCACGTGGATGCCGCGGGCGGCGACGTCGGTCGCGACGAGCGCGTTGACGTAGCCCTTCTTGAAGTCCTCCAGGACCCGCGTACGGGCGCCCTGGGTCATGCCGCCGTGCAGCGCGTCGGCCTTCACACCGGACTCGATGAGCTGCTCGGCGATGCGGTCGGCGCCCAGCTGGGTGCGGACGAAGATGATGGTGCGGCCCTTGCGGGCGGCGATGGCGGCCGTGACCGGCGCCTTGTCCTTCGGCTTCACGACGAGGACGTGGTGCGACATGGTCGTGACGTTGCCCTGGGCGCTGTCGACCTCGTGCGTGACCGGGTTGGAGAGGTACCGCTTGACCAGCGTGCCGATCTCGTTCTCCATGGTGGCGGAGAAGAGCATCCGCTGACCGCCGGCCGGGACCTGGTCGAGCAGCTCGGTGACCTCGGGCAGGAAGCCCAGGTCCGACATCTGGTCGGCCTCGTCGAGGACGGCGACCTGGACGTCCTCCAGGGAGCAGGCGCCGCGGTTGATGATGTCGCGCAGCCGGCCCGGCGTGGCGACGAGGACGTCGACGCCGCGCTCCAGGGCGTAGATCTGGTTACCCATCGACGTACCGCCGCAGACGACCTTCATCTTGAGGCCGAGCACGTCGCCGTACGGCTGGAGGGCGTCCGCGACCTGCATCGCGAGCTCACGGGTCGGGGTGAGGATGACGGCGCGGGGCTTCTTCTTCTCGGTGCGGCCGCCGGCGAGTGCGGCGAGGGTCGGCAGACCGAAGGAGAGGGTCTTGCCGGAGCCCGTACGGCCACGGCCGAGGATGTCCTTGCCGGCCAGGGCGTCCGGGATGGTCGCGGCCTGGATCGGGAAGGGGGTGGTGACGCCGTTCTGCGCGAGCTTGCGGACGATGCCCTCGGGCAGGCCCAGGTCGCCGAAGGTGACGGTCGGCTCGGCGGGGGCGTCGGACGCCTCGGCCTCGGGGGCCTCGTCGGACGCCTCGGCGGAGGCGTCGGCCCGCGCGTCGGTGTCCTGCTGGTCGGTGTCCTGCTGGTCGGCGACGAAGTCCGCGACGGACTTCTCGACGACGGGCTTCTCGGCGACGGCTGCCTTCTCGGCGGCCGGGGCGGTCGTACCGGCGGGGGCCTCGGTCACAGCGGACTCGACCAGCTCGGCGAGCTGGTCGTTGTCGATGTTCTCGGGCATGACGGTGCGGTCAGAACTGGAAATTGACATGCGAAATGCGAAACCTTCCGGAGTCTCGGCACGCGCCCATAACTCCGTGATTCGCAATTTCGACCGCCTCAATGCGGTCCAGCCACGGCAAGGGAGAGTACGCGCCACACGGCGCTCTTCTGTGTCGGCGCCGGGCAATGGGATCAAACGATCTACCACCATACGCACTCTCACCCACATTGCGCAAACCAGCCCGGTCGGCCCCCCGGTTACACCGGCCCCACCTGCGGCGATGCCTCCGGGGTCCGCAGCGGCGCGACCGTCTCCGGTCCGCCCATGCCCTGCGCCCGCAGGTGCGCGGCGGGCGAGGCCGAGGGGGGCGGCTCCGGCGGATCGGTGGGCTCAGGCTCGGGCTCCGGGTCCGGGGCGGGCGGCGGCGGGGCCGGCGGCTCCGGGGTGGCCGGCGGCGGCTCCCCCGGCCCCGGGGTCGACGGCGTAGGAGGCGGCTGCACCCCGTCGCCACGGGTGGGCTGCTCGGGGGCGGCCGGCTCGGGGCGCGCGCCCTTCTTCGGGGTGACCGACGGCGCGGCACCGGAAGCGTCGGGGCTGGGGCCGTTCCCGGGGACGCCCCGGTCCGAGTGGGGGTGGGCGCCCCCACCGCGGCCCCCGGTCAGCCCGGAGCCGGGAACCGTGTCCCCGGCCGGATCGGCGGCGGAGCCCTTGGAACCGGCGGACCGTGAGGGCCCGGGCCCTCCGGCGCCGTCCTCGCCGACGCTCATACAGCCGGTGGACGCGGCGATCGTCAGCGCGGTGACGGCTGCCCAGCGGGCAGGGGCGGACAACTGGCGCACGAGTGGCACCTCCGGGGCGAGGGAGCGGAAGCGTGGCGAGGGGTGGAGCCCGCGACGCCGGAGCGAGGCTTCGCACCGTGCCCAACTCCCGCGACCCCGCCGGAGACACGCCCGAAACGCCACCGGCCCGCACCGGCCCGCGCCGACCCACGTGCCACCCGCCGAAGTCACACGCCGAACCCGACCCACGTGCCACCCGCCGAAGCCGGCCCGCATGCCACCCGCCGAAGCCACCCGCCGAAGCCGGCCCGCATGCCACCCGCCGAAGCCGGCCCGCATGCCACCCGCCGAAGCCACCCGCCGAACCCGACCCACGTGCCACCCGCCGAAGCCGCCCCGGCCCCGCTACCCCCCGAACCCGCCCGTCACCTCCGCGCCCAGGAACACCGCGCCCAGCCCCGCCAGCAGCGACCCCAGCACATTGGCCGCGGCCAGGAAGGTCCGGCCCGTCTCGGCCAGGCGGAGGGTCTCGTACGAGAACGTCGAGTACGTCGTCAGCGCCCCGCACAGGCCCGTCGCCAGTAGGGCATGCGCCGGGGAGGACACCGCGGCGCCGGTCAGCAGGCCGAGCAGCAGGCTGCCCGCGGTGTTCGCTGCGAAGGTGCCCCAGGGGAAGACGTACGGGACGCGCGGCCCCTGGTGCGCCTGCACCGCGCGGTCGGTCAGATAGCGCAGGGGCGCGCCCACCGCCCCGCCGATCGCCACCAGCAGCCAGTTCACGCGGCCCGCCCCTCGCCGCTCACGCTCCGGTCCAGCCAGGCCCGCGTCGCCACCGCCGCCGCCCACACCGACCCGAGCGCGGCCACCGCCGTCACCGCCGCGTACGCCATGGCGGTCAGGACCTCCTGACGCACCAGCAGGTCCGAGACGCCGGCGGCGTACGTCGAGAAGGTCGTGAAGCCGCCGAGCACACCGACGCCGAGGAAGGGCCGTACCAGCGGGTGGGTCACCCGGCCCCGCTCGACGGCGAGCACCATCAGCACGCCGATCAGGGCGCAGCCGCTCACGTTGACGACGAACACCGTCCACGGGAAGCCGGCCGCGGGCGTCGGCCACAGCACCAGGGCCGCGTAGCGGGCGAGGGCTCCGAGTGCGCCGCCCGCCGCGACCGCCGCCAGCACCCGGCTCTGCGGGGCGGCGGGCGGGCCCGGCTCCGGCAGCTCCTCCGGGGCCTGCTCGCTCACCCGTAGCCCAGGGCGTGCAGCCGCTCGTCGTCGATGCCGAAGTGGTGGGCGATCTCGTGGACCACGGTGATCTCGGTCTCCGCGACGACGTCCTCCTGCGTCTCGCACATCCGCAGCGTCGGGCCCCGGTAGATGGTGATCCGGTCCGGCAGCACTCCGGCGTACCACTCGCCGCGGTCGGTGAGCGGGGTGCCCTCGTAGAGCCCGAGCAGGTCGGGGTCGCCGGGGTCGGGTTCGTCCTCGACGAACACCGCCACGTTGTCCATCAGCCGTGTCAGCTCCGGCGGAATCCGGTCCAGAGCCTGGCTCACCAGCTCCTCGAACTGTTCGCGCGTCATCTCCAGCACCCGGCCATTGTCCCGTACGGGGGCCGGGTGCGGGCAGATGGCCACCGCCCGGCATCGCGGGGACCGGGCCCGTACGGACGCATGACCGGTGCCGTCGCCCGGCATGGCGCAGGCCGTACCGGGGCATACGGGCCCAATGGTCCGCGTCCCGTTCCGTGCCGCAGCCGACCGCGTCCGGCACCGCCTCAGCCAGCTCGTCCGCCCGACGCCCGGCGCCCGACCGGGGCGCACCCCGGCCGGCTCCCGCACGCCCCGCACGCCCCGCACCTCCGGCACGCCCCGCATCTCCCGTACCGGCGCCGCGGCCCCCGGCGACCTGGCCGCCCCCGTCCGCCGCCCGTACCTCCGCGCCCTCGGCATGCTCGCCGTCGTCGTGCTGGGGGCCTGGCTGGGGCTGCTCGCCGTGGGGTCCATCCGTACGCCGGTCGGCCCCATGGACACCGACATGACGCTGCGCCCCTCCCTCACCGGCGGCAGCAAGATCAACGTGTCCCCGCTCGGCGCCCTGGAGCTGGACTCGCACATCGCGCCACTGAGGCTCGACGTGGACGTGGACCGCCTCGACCCCGAACGCTCCCAGGCCCTGGTCGACCAGCCGGAACGGTTCTCCACCCTCCAGGACGAGGTCGCCCGGGACGTCGCCGCCGGCACCCGGGAGCTGGCCGTACGCTCCTGCGTCGCCGTCGTCTCCGGCGCGACCGCGCTCGGCCTCGTCGTCTACCGCCGCCCCCGCCGCGCCCTGGCCGCCGGCGGGCTCGCGCTCACCCTGCTGGCCGCGTCCGGCGTCAGCGCGTACGCCACCTGGAACCCGAAGTCCGTCCTGGAGCCGAAGTTCTCCGGGCTGCTCTCCAGCGCCCCGTCCCTGGTCGGCGACGCCCGCTCGATCGTCACCGAGTTCGACATCTACCAGCAGGAGCTGGCCCGCCTGGTCACCAACGTCACCAAGCTGTACGACGCGACCTCCACGCTCCCCGTCTACCAGCCCGACCCCGGCACCATCCGGGTCCTGCACGTCTCCGACATCCACCTCAACCCGGCCGCCTGGCACATCATCGCCTCGCTCGTCGAGCAGTACGAGATCGACGTGATCATCGACTCCGGCGACACGATGGACCACGGCTCCGCCCCCGAGAACGGCTTCCTCGACCCGGTCCGCGACCTCGGCGCGCCCTACGTCTGGGTGCGCGGCAACCACGACTCCCCGGTCACCCAGGCCTACCTGAAGAAGTTCAAGAACGTCCGCGTCCTCGATGACGGCAAGGCCGTGAACGTCGGCGGGCTGCGGATCGCGGGCACCGGCGACGCCTCCTTCACCCCGGACCGGACCGGCCCCGGCGGCAACAAGGAGGCCGCCCGGCTGGAGGGCATGCGGCTGGCCACCGCGCTGCGCGACCAGGAACGGGCGGGCACGCCGGCCGACATCGCCGTCGCCCACGACCCGAACACCGCCCGGGAGACCGACGGCACGGTCCCGCTGGTGCTGTCCGGCCACCTCCACCGCCGGATCAACGAACAGCTGAAGCTCGGCACCCGGCTGAAGGTCGAGGGCTCCACGGGTGGCGGCGGGCTGCGCGCCGTGCAGAACGAGAAGCCCGAGAAGGTGCACGCCTCGGTGCTCTACATGGACCGCTCCACCCGCCGGCTCCAGGCCTGGGACGAGATCACGCTCGGCGGCCTCGGACTGACGACCGCCGAGGTCAGCCGCCATCTCCCGGAGGAGAACCTGAAGAAGGACGCCCCCGGCTCACCCTCTCCCAGCCCGTCCCCGACGGGCTCCGGGACGCGCCCGACCCCATCCCCGTAAACCGTTTTGGCGATAGCTCCACCCATCCCATATGCTTCTCACGTCCCCGACGCGCTGCAAAGCGAACCGGCGGGCCAATAGCCCTCATCGTCTAGTGGCCCAGGACGCCGCCCTTTCAAGGCGGTAGCACGGGTTCGAATCCCGTTGGGGGCACGTTTCACCGTGTGCGAGACTTGTTTCGCACATTGCTTGGTCCTGTGGAGCAGTTTGGAGTGCTCGCCACCCTGTCAAGGTGGAGGCCGCGGGTTCAAATCCCGTCAGGACCGCTTGCAGCCCCAGCGGCTGCGTGGCTGGGTAGCTCAGTTGGTACGAGCGATCGCCTGAAAAGCGATAGGTCGCCGGTTCGATCCCGGCCCCAGCCACTTCACGAAGGCCCCGTCCACCGGACGGGGCCTTCGCCGTGTCACACCTTCTCCGTCTCCTCCGTCTCCGTCTGCTCCTCCTGCTCCGCCGGTACGTCCGCGCCGCGCCGGCGCCAGGCCCGTACGCCCAGGACAAGCAGCGCCACCAGCACCACCGCGACCAGCGCCACCCCGTCCGGCACCCGTTCGCCGAGCTTCTGGGCCCACTGCTCGACCGCGAACGAGTCGTCGACCCCCAGCAGCCCGGGCAGCGCGGTCGTCCCGTCGTAGACGAGGAACAGCGCGCCGAGGCCGATGAAGAACAGGCCCGACAGCAGCGACGTGGTGTGCAGCTCGAACCGGCCGAGGCGGACGGTCCGGCCGCGCAACCAGGTCCGGCGGCCGAGGTCGAAGCGTTCCCAGAGCAGGGCGAGCACGAAGAGCGGTACGGCCATCCCGAGCGCGTACACCGCCAGCAGCAGCCCGCCGTAGACCGGGCTGCCGCTGACCGCTGCGACGGTCAGGACGCTGCCGAGGATCGGGCCCGCGCAGAAGCCGGCCAGTCCGTAGACCGCGCCGAGCGCGTAGACGGAGAACGCGGTGGTGGGGCGGATCCGGCCGCTGAGGGCCGCGATCCGCCGGGACGCGAAGCCGAGACCGACGATCTGCGCGACGCCGAGCGCGATGATCAGCCAGCCCGCGCCCGTGACGAGGGCGTCGCGATGGCCGTAGAACAGCCGCCCGGCGTACGAACCGGCCGCGCCGAGCGGGACGAGGGTGGTGGCGAGCCCGGCGTAGAAGATGCCGGTACGGGCCAGCAGCCGGGAGGTGGAGTCGATGGAGTACGCGAAGAAGGCCGGCAGCAGCAGCGCGCTGCACGGGCTGACCAGGGCGAGCAGCCCGCCGAGGAAGGCCGCGAAGTAGCCGATGTCCGCCGTCACTTGGCGGGCTCCCCGGCGTCGTTGCCCGCGTTGCCGGTGGTCTTCGCCTTCGCCTGCTCGGCGGCGGTCTCGATGGCCTGCGCGAACGTCTCGTCGGGCTGGGCGCCCGCGATCGGGCGGCCGTTGATCAGGAACGACGGGGTGGACGTGGCGCCGATCCCGTACGCCTGCTCCTGGTCCTTCTTGACCGCCGCACGGGCCGCGTCGCCGTCGAGGTCCTTCATGAACCGGTCCAGGTCCTTCACCCCCGCCTCGTCGGCGAGCGCCTTGACCCGGTCCTTGCCGAAGCCCTTCTCCTTCGCCCCCTCGGCGTAGGCGGCACCGTGGAACTCCCAGAAGCGGTCCTGCTGCCCGGCGGCCCAGGCGGCCCGGGCGGCGGTCTCGGACTCCTCGCCGAAGATCGGGAAGTTGCGCCACTCGATACGCAGCGTGCCGTCCTCGACGTACTTCTCGATCAGCTCCGGCTCGGTGTCCCGGGCGAACTTGCCGCAGTAGCCGCACTTGAAGTCGGCGTACTCGATCAGGACGACCGGGGCGTCCGCCCGGCCGATGGCCAGTTTGTCGTCCGCGTCCCGGCGGGCGAGCTTCGCCAGCTCCGGGTAGACGCCCTCGTTCGGGTCGGCAGAGACCTCGGCGGCGGGGCCGGTGGCGGTGGTGTCCTTCGAGGTGTCGTCGGGGGAGGTGGCCTTGTACGAGGCGAAGCCGAGGAGCCCGGCCGCGAGGACGACCACCGCGCCGTAGACGAGGGGCTTGCGGGAGGGCTTCGAAGGCGTGGCGGCGGGCTTCTTGGGCGTGGGCATGCGGCACTCCGTGCTGATGGTGCGGAAGGAGAAAGGTCAGGGTGCGGGGCGGCGGGTGCCCGCCTAGACCCGCAGCACGGAGAGTTCGACCGGGGTCGGTGTGTACGGAGCCGGGGCGGCGGCCCGTATCCCCGGCGGCGGCTCGGCCGACAGCGCGCCCGTCGCGGCGGGCAGCCCCCACGGAGCGAGGCCCGGCACATGGTCGTGGGCGGTCCGGGCTCGGGAGGGGACGGCGGGCTCGCCGTCGTGATCGCGGAGCTTCCCGCAGCCGGGGACCGGGGTTCCCGCGTCGGGGGCCTCGGCCACGGAGGCCGATGCCTGATCATGAGCGGCGGAGAACGCGGCCGAGGCGGAAGGCGCGGAGATCCCGGGCGCGGAGGCCCCAGGGGCGGAGGCCTCGAAGGCCTGAGCGGAGGCCCCGGACGCGGAGGCCCGGGCGGTAGCCGAAGGCGCGGAGGCCTCGAAGGCCTGAGCGGAGCCCCCGGACGCGGAGGCCCCCGGCACAGCGGCCCCCGCCCTGGCGGCCGCGAACGCCGCCGGTCCGCACAGCAGCCCCAGCACCACCGCGAGCAGCGCCGTCAGGCTCCACCACTGCGTACGGGACACGGGACCGGGCCTTTCTCGCGCGAGCGGCGGGGACGGGGACGGGGGCGGGGCGTTCGACTGCCCGAAATGGTACGTGCCGCGTGACGCAGTCCGCGCGAAATGAGGTCGCCACTGGCCGGGCCCGGGTGAGATCCTGGGATCCGTATGTCTACTTCCTTCGCCGATCTCCAGTCCCAGCTCGGACAGCTCTCGCTCCGTGACGCGAACCGGCTCGGCCGGCGTCTCGAAGGAGCGCGCCGCATCCGCAAGCCCGAGGCCCGCCAGTCCGTGCTGGACGAGATCGCGGCCGAGGCGGGCAAGGCGGCCGAGCGGCTCGCTGCGCGCGCGGCCCGGCTGCCGGCCCTGTCGTACCCGGAAGAGCTGCCGGTCAGCCAGAAGAAGGACGAGATCCTGGAGGCGATACGCGACCACCAGGTCGTGATCGTCGCCGGGGAGACCGGATCCGGCAAGACCACGCAGATCCCGAAGATCTGCATGGAGCTGGGGCGCGGCGTCCGGGGCATGATCGGGCACACCCAGCCCCGCCGGATCGCCGCCCGTACGGTCGCGGAGCGCGTCGCGGACGAGCTGAAGACGCCGCTCGGCGAGACCGTCGGCTGGAAGGTCCGCTTCACCGATCAGGTGAACCCGGAGTCGACGTATCTGAAGCTGATGACGGACGGCATCCTGCTCGCCGAGATCCAGACGGACCGCGAGCTGCTGGCGTACGACACGATCATCATCGACGAGGCCCACGAGCGGTCGCTGAACATCGACTTCCTCCTCGGCTATCTGGCCCGGCTGCTGCCGAAGCGCCCGGATCTGAAGGTCGTCATCACCTCGGCGACCATCGACCCGGAGCGGTTCGCACGCCACTTCGGCGAGGCGCCGATCGTGGAGGTCAGCGGGCGGACGTATCCGGTGGAGGTGCGGTATCGGCCCCTCCTGGAGGGGGCCGACGAAGACACAGCGGACTCCGACCGCGACCAGATCACCGCGATCTGCGACGCCGTCGACGAGCTGGGCCACGAGGCCCCCGGCGACGTCCTGGTCTTCCTCTCCGGCGAGCGCGAGATCCGGGACACGGCGGACGCGCTGAACAAGCGGAACCTCAGACACACCGAGGTGCTCCCCCTCTACGCCCGCCTCTCGCACGCCGAGCAGCACCGCGTCTTCCAGCGCCACACCGGACGCCGCATCGTCCTGGCGACCAACGTGGCCGAGACCTCGCTGACCGTCCCCGGCATCAAGTACGTGATCGACCCGGGCAATGCCCGTATCTCCCGCTACAGCCACCGCACCAAGGTCCAGCGGCTGCCCATCGAGCGGATCTCCCAGGCCAGCGCCAACCAGCGCAAGGGCCGCTGCGGCCGTACGTCGGACGGCATCTGCATCCGGCTGTACTCGGAGGACGACTTCGTCACCCGGCCGGAGTTCACCGACCCCGAGATCCTGCGGACCAACCTGGCCTCCGTCATCCTCCAGATGACCGCGGCCGGGCTCGGCGACATCGAGAAGTTCCCCTTCATCGACCCGCCGGACCACCGCAACATCCGCGACGGCGTGCAGCTCCTCCAGGAGCTCGGCGCGCTCGACCCGGCCGAGAAGGATTCGAAGAAGCGGCTCACCCCGCTCGGCCGCAAGCTCTCCCAGCTGCCCGTCGACCCCCGCCTGGCCCGCATGGTCATCGAGGCCGACAAGAACGGCTGCGCCCGCGAGGTCATGGTCATCGCCGCCGCGCTCTCCATCCAGGACCCGCGCGAGCGGCCCCAGGAGAAGCAGACGCAGGCCGACCAGAACCACGCCCGGTTCAAGGACGAGACGTCCGACTTCCTGGCGTACCTGAATCTCTGGGCCTACGTCCGCGAGCAGCAGAAGGAGCGCGGCTCGTCCTCGTTCCGCCGGATGTGCAAGCAGGAGTACCTGAACTTCCTGCGCATCCGCGAATGGCAGGACATCTACGCGCAACTGCGGACGGTCGCCAAGCAGATGGGCATCACCGTCGAGGAGCCCAAGGCGGAGGCGTCGATCCCCGAGCAGGCGGTGCACACCTCGCTGCTGGCCGGGCTGCTGTCGCACATCGGGCTGAAGGACACCGAGAAGAACGAGTACCTGGGCGCGCGCAGCGCCAAGTTCGCGATCTTCCCCGGCTCCGCGCTGTTCAAGAAGCAGCCCCGGTTCCTGATGTCGGCGGAGCTGGTGGAGACCTCCCGGCTCTGGGCGCGGGTCAACGCCAAGGTCGAGCCCGAGTGGATCGAGCCGCTGGCCGGGCATCTGCTGAAGCGCACCTACAGCGAGCCGCACTGGGAGAAGGACCAGGCGGCGGTGATGGCGTACGAGCGGGTCACCCTCTACGGCGTGCCGATCGTCGCCCAGCGCAAGGTCAATTTCGGACGTATCGACCAGGAGGCTTCGCGGGACCTGTTCATCCGCAACGCTCTGGTCGAGGGCGACTGGCGCACCCACCACCAGTTCTTCCACGACAACCGCAAACTGCTCGGCGAAGTCGAGGAGTTGGAGCACCGCGCCCGCCGCCGCGACATCCTCGTGGACGACGAGACGCTGTTCGACTTCTACGACCAGCGGATTCCCGAGCACATCGTGTCCGGGGCGCACTTCGACTCCTGGTGGAAGCAGAAGAAGCGCGAGGAGCCGGACGCGCTCGACTTCGAGCGTTCCATGCTGATCAACGAGAAGGCCGGGGCCGTCACCAAGGACGACTACCCGGACTCCTGGCGGCAGGGGAAGCTCAAGTTCAAGGTGACGTACCAGTTCGAGCCCGGTGCGGACGCGGACGGCGTGACCGTGCACGTACCGCTCCAGGTGCTCAACCAGGTCACCTCCGAGGGCTTCGACTGGCAGATCCCGGGGCTGCGCGAGGAGGTTGTCACCGAGCTGATCCGCTCGCTGCCGAAGCCGATCCGCCGGCACTACGTCCCCGCGCCGAACTACGCGGACAAGTTCCTGGACCGGGCCGTCCCGCTCCAGGAGCCGCTGCCGTTCACCCTGGCGCGCGAGCTCCAGCGGATGGTCGGCGTGCCGGTCACCGCGGACGACTTCGACCTCTCCCGCGTCCCGGACCACCTGAAGATCACGTTCCGGATCGTCGACGAGCGGCGGCGGAAGGTCGCCGAGGACAAGGACCTGGAGGCGCTGAAGCTCCAGCTGCGCCCGAAGGCCCGCCAGGCGCTCTCCAAGGCCGCCGCGGCGACTGCGGGGCCCTCCGGCGAGTCCATCGAGCGCTCGGGCCTCACGGACTGGACGATCGGCACGCTCAACAAGGTCTTCGAGACGCGTCGCGCCGGGCAGCCGGTCAAGGCGTACCCGGCCCTCGTCGACCAGGGCGACACCGTCGCCGTACGCCTCTTCGACACCGAGGCCGAGCAGCAGCAGGCGATGTGGCGCGGCACCCGGCGGCTGATCATGCTGAACATCCCGGTCAACCCGGCGAAGTTCGCATCGGACCGGCTGAGCAATCAGCAGAAGCTCGCGCTGTCCCGTAATCCGCACGGCTCGGTGCAGGCCCTCTTCGAGGACTGCGCGACCGCAGCCGCCGACCGGTTGATCGCCGCGCACGGAGGGCCCGCGTGGGACGAGAAGGCGTTCCGGACGCTGTACGACAAGGTGCGCGCGGACCTGGTGGACCTGACCGTCCGCACGATCGACCAGGTGCAGCAGATCCTGGCCGCGTGGCAGGCCTGCGAGCGCCGGCTGAAGTCGACGAACAGCCTGACGCTGGTGGCCAACGTCACCGACGTACGGGAGCAGCTGGCCAGACTCGTACCGTCCGGTTTCGTTACGGCCACCGGACTGCGCCGGCTGCCGGACCTGATGCGCTACCTCGTGGCGGCCGACCGGCGGCTCCAGCAGATGCCCACGGCCGTGCAGCGGGACACCACGCGGATGGCGAAGGTCCACGAGATGCAGGACGAGTACGCCTGGCTGCTCGAACAGCTCCCGCAGGGCAGGCCGGTGCCGCAGGAGGTGCTGGACGTCCGCTGGATGATCGAGGAGCTGCGGGTCAGCTACTTCGCCCACGCGCTGGGCACCGCGTTCCCCGTCTCGGACAAGCGGATCGTGAAGGCGATCGACGCCCTGGCTCCCTGAGCCGGGGCTCGGTCCGGAGGCCCGGGAGGCGGTGACGGAGTCACCACCAGGAGTGAAGTCGACCTGGACCTCCCACCTCCTGTACAGTCTGGTTTCGCAGCAAGCCGCAAGGCAAGCAGCGAAAACCTGGTCCTGTGGAGCAGTTTGGAGTGCTCGCCACCCTGTCAAGGTGGAGGCCGCGGGTTCAAATCCCGTCAGGACCGCAGTAGAAGAAAGCCCGGATCGTTTCGATCCGGGCTTTCTCGCGTCCTGCCCCGCGTCTTGACGGCTCCATCCGCCGCGGGTACCCCGTAGAAGCAGAGGCCGTCCCCGCACCCTCGGCGCTTCTCTCGGCGGGGGACGGCCGGGCTGACCGGGAGGTGGCTCGTATGTCCGCGTCCGCAGCACGACACGAGACCCGCGCGCTGCTGCGCGCCCACCTGGCGGCCGCTTCCGCCTATCGCCATCTCACCCGGCACTGCGCGGTCTGCCACCGCCTCCTGCGGCTCGCCATGGAGCCCGGGACGGCCGCCGGAGAGGGCCCCGGGGCGGCCGCCGGGGAGGGCGAAGCGGCCCAGGCCGCCCCGACCCCCTCCGATGCCCCCCAGGACGCCACCGGGCGGCCGGCCGGGAACGAGGACGAAAGACCCCCGCCGACACGACCATCGGCCGGGTGACTCCGCGTTCCGACAGTGGCAGGCTCGAAGTTGGCAAGCATCAGGTGATGTGACGGTAGTCACCGAAAGAGTTTTCAGACCGGGGGATTTTACGCCTCCCCTACAACTGGTGAATTTAATATGTGCAATTGCACGGGGTCGGTGGACTCGCGAGGACCGTTCCGTCCGGGGCTGTCCCACCGCGTCCGGGACGCTCACCCACACTCCCGCACAGACCCGCTCACAGACCCACGAACGCCCCCGCCGACCCGCTGAAGCCGACCGACCGCCCGGTTCTGGATCGGCTCCGGCCCGGCGCGGGAGCGACCCGGGGAGCACCGCCCAGAGGCCGTCGGGGGCGGCCGGAGAGACCACGCCCCGGGGTCGCCCGGGGCATAAAAAAGATCGCGCTGGACCCGGCGGAGTCCAGCGCGATCGATACGACGACACCCGTGGAACACGGGTATGACGCCCGTTGGGGCAGGCGTCCGTCGAGTGGAGCTATGGGTGGGCGGCTGGGGTTGGGGGACCTGGCAGCTGCCCGGATGCAATGCGGTGGTGCGGTACTGCTGTTCTGCTGTTATTGCTGCGTGGCAGGGGTGTGTCAGGCCTCGCTGCGCTGCTGCGGAATACCCGCAAGCAGTGCGCGGACCTCTGCCTCGCGGTACCGGCGATGTCCACCGAGCGTGCGGATGGACGTGAGCTTGCCAGCCTTGGCCCAACGGGTGACCGTCTTCGGGTCCACGCGGAACATCGTGGCAACCTCAGCCGGGGTCAGCAGCGGCTCGGCATCAGGGGTGCGAGCGGTCATGAGCGGCCTCCTCGGGAGAACCGAACCTTCTCGGTTCTTTCCTCTAAATTCTGCACCTTGACCCGCGTTGCCCGAAATGGCGGACGCGGGCCGAGTCGGTTATAGGACGAACGGCTTGTCCTCGGCACTACAACTACACCATCCGTCCAGCCACGTCGGCCAAACCGATGGAATTGCCCTCCCAGGTGTTCATCAGCGACGGAAGCCGATGGACCATGCCATAGCGGACAGTCACGCCCCAGTGACGATCAGTCACAGAGCGATCAGGAGTCGTCAGACCCCCCATAGCATGCAATGTCGAGCATCCTGCCCTTACTTGGACAGAAGGAGCCCTCCCCGGACTCCTTGTCCTATTTTGGCATGAGGAGTAGGGATAGGCGCAAGGGCCCCGTTAGTGCTGTCCATCACGCTTGAGTCAAAGGCCCGGTTCGGGACGTAGGTCCCGGGCTCAGCCGCGTACGCTTCCGCCTCACGCGTCCCATGAGACCTCACGCGTCACACGGAACACCGGTTCACGGCACGCCCGTTCCCGTTTCCCCCTCCTCCCTCCGGCTCACGCCCCGGCCTGTCGTCCTGGATGAAGGATGCCCCGGTTCCGTCACCTTGATGCCGCTGTGGGCCTTTTCACGTCAATTGGTGAACTGGTCAATTGGTGAACTGGAGGTCCCGTACGGCCCGCCAGCGCTCCGCGAGCCGGGCGTACGCCGCGCTCGCGCCCTCGCTGTCGCCGTCCCGCAGCGCGGTGAGCCCCTCGGCCACGTCCGCCGCCGACCGGTCCCCGGCGAGCCGTTCCGCCGGCAGCGCGTGCACGAGGCCCCCGTAGTCCAGCTCGACCAGGGAGCGCGGATGGAACTCCTCCAGCCAGCGCCCCACGTCCACCAGGCCCTCGGTCAGCGGGCCCTCGGGAACGGTCTCGCGCAGCGTCCGCAGCGCCCGTGCCAGCCGGCGCCGGGCCTCGACCATCGGGGTCCGGTAGCGCAGGACGGGCCCGGCCCCCTCCCCGTCCGCCGGCGCGTACTCCCGCTCCTCGTCGAGGAAGAGGACGAACCAGCGCACCGGGACCTGCCACACCGTGGTGCGGATCCACGGCCGCGCGTCCGGGTGGAGCCGCTGCCAGCGCTCGTGGTCCGCCGCCGCCTGGCCGCGCACCACCGCCGGGAGCACGGCGTCGAGCACGTTGGCCGGAAACATCTCCCCCAGCTCCTCCAAGGCCAGCCAGCCCCGGAGCCGGGTCCGCCACGGGCAGACGCACACCACCCCGTCCAGCTCCGCCACGAACGCGTCGCCGCTCTCGTGCACGGGCACCCCGACCGGCGGCGTAGACGCCAAGTCGGCCAGCGAGCGGCGCAGTTCGTCCTGGGCCGTGGGGAGGTCGTCGCGGAGCGCGTAGCGCGCCCAGTGACTCCGCTCGGGCTCGGCGAATGCGGCGAGCGGCTCGTAGACCCGGAGGTAGGACGTGTAAGGGACGAGCACCGAAGACACCACCGACATGGAGCGCATCGTGTCACGGCCGATCACCCACAGGGGGTGATCCTCCGCACGGGGGCAGATCCAGGCGGCCGGAGGACTTACGCTCTTGCCCATCGGACCGGCCGTGCCGGTCGGTCCGGGGTCCTCCCCACCCCTAGGAGGGCCTCCGCCGCTTCGTGTTATTTGGGAGTCACCACAGTGACCGATGTGACCAGCGGGCACGTAGACGTACTGCAGACCCTGTTCCACTCGGATCAGGGAGGCCACGAGCAAGTCGTGATCTGCCAGGACCGTGCCACCGGCCTCAAGGCCGTCATCGCCCTCCACTCCACCGCCCTCGGCCCCGGCCTCGGCGGCACCCGCTTCTACCCGTACGCCACCGAGGCCGAGGCCGTCGCCGACGCGCTGAACCTGTCGCGCGGGATGTCGTACAAGAACGCCCTCGCCGGGCTCGACCACGGGGGCGGCAAGGCCGTCATCATCGGCGACCCGGAGAAGATCAAGAGCGAGGAACTCCTCCTCGCCTACGGCCGGTTCGTCGCCTCGCTCGGCGGCCGCTACGTCACCGCCTGCGACGTCGGCACCTATGTCGCCGACATGGACGTCGTCGCCCGGGAGTGCCGCTGGACCACCGGCCGCTCTTCCGAGAACGGCGGCGCGGGCGACTCCTCGGTGCTCACCGCGTTCGGCGTCTTCCAGGGCATGCGGGCCTCGGCCCAGCACCTGTGGGGCGACCCGACGCTGCGCGGCCGCAAGGTCGGCGTCGCCGGGGTCGGCAAGGTCGGCCGCCACCTCGTCGAGCACCTGCTCTCCGACGGAGCCGAGGTCGTGATCACCGACGTCCGCGAGGAGTCGCTGCGCACGATCACCGATCTGCACCCCGAGGTCACCGTGGCGGCGGACACCGACGCACTGATCCGCACCGAGGGCCTGGACGTCTACGCGCCGTGCGCGCTCGGCGGCGCGCTGAACGACGACACCGTCCCCGTGCTCACCGCGAAGGTGGTGTGCGGCGCGGCCAACAACCAGCTGGCGCACCCGGGTGTGGAGAAGGACCTGGCCGACCGGTCGGTTCTCTACGCCCCCGACTACGTGGTCAACGCCGGTGGCGTGATCCAGGTGGCCGACGAGCTGCACGGGTTCGACTTCGACCGGTGCAAGGCGAAGGCGACGAAGATCTTCGACACCACGCTGGAAATATTCGCACGTGCGAAGGCGGACGGGATTCCGCCGGCCGCGGCGGCGGACCGGCTGGCCGAGCAGCGGATGGCGGAGGCGCGCACCCGCTGACCGCGCATCGGGGTACGACCCGGCGGCCGGCGAGACAAGACTCACGCCGGTCGGCGGGTCGTACCTCCACAAGAGGTTAAAATCGCAGTTGACCAGCGAGGACGGGGCTCCTCACTGGCCCTGTGCCGGGGACCGGAATGCGGGCGGCGTACCGTATGGCCACGGAAGCAGGTACCGTTAAAGCTCTACGGGCGCGGTCTCTCTGCCGAGAGTCCGTCCTGAAACATGAACGCGTGTCAAGACTCTGGGGCCGTCGAGCCCCGTCACCGAGGGGGTCGAGCCATGGGGCGCGGCCGGGCAAAGGCCAAGCAGACCAAGGTCGCCCGCCAGCTGAAGTACAGCAGCGGCGGGACAGACCTGTCGCGTCTGGCCAATGAGCTGGGCGCATCGCCTTCGAGTCAGCCACCGAACGCAGAGCCGTTCGAGGACGACGACGAGGAAGATGACCCGTACGCACAGTACGCGGATCGCTACAACCAGGACGATGACGACGATCAGGACGACCAGTCCGGTCCGTCGTCACAGCGCCGCGGCGCTTGACCTCGCGCTGACACTTCAACCCGGTCCGGGCCTGCCCCGGGCCGGGTTCTGTGTGTCCCGGTCCGGGCTGGGTTTCGTGCGTCCTGATCCAGTCTGTCCGGCCCCGCGGTGCGCTGTGCGCCGGGCGGGGAGCCCGGGCGCACAGCGCCGTACGGTTCAGCGCGCGTAGTCGCCGGTCAGCTCGGCGCCCGTGGCGCGGTCGCCGCGTTCGGTGATCTCGCCCGCGACCCAGGAGTCGACCCCGCGGTCGGCCAGCGTCGTCAGTGCGGCGTCCACCGAGTCGGCCGGGACGATCGCGATCATGCCGACGCCCATGTTGAGCGTCTTCTCCAGCTCCAGCCGCTCGACGTTTCCGGCCTTGCCGACCAGGTCGAAGACCGCGCCGGGCGTCCAGGTGGAGCGGTCCACGGTGGCGTGCAGCCCGTCCGGGACGACCCGGGCCAGGTTGTTGGCCAAACCGCCGCCGGTGACGTGGCTGAAGCCGTGCACCTCGGTCGTACGGGTCAGGGCCAGGCAGTCCAGGGAGTAGATCCGGGTGGGCTCCAGGAGCTCCTCGCCGAGCGTGCGGCCGAACTCCTCGACCTCGCGGTCCAGGGACCAGCCGGCCCGGTCGAAGACCACATGGCGGACGAGCGAGTACCCGTTGGAGTGAAGACCGGAGGACGCCATGGCGATGACCGCGTCACCCTTGCGGATACGGTCCGGGCCCAGCAGCTGGTCGGCCTCGACCACGCCCGTACCGGCTCCGGCGACATCGAAGTCGTCCGGGCCCAGCAGACCCGGGTGCTCGGCGGTCTCTCCGCCGACCAGGGAGCAGCCCGCCAGGACGCAGCCTTCGGCGATGCCCTTCACGATGGCCGCGACACGCTCGGGGTGGACCTTGCCGACGCAGATGTAGTCGGTCATGAACAGCGGCTCGGCGCCGCAGACCACGAGGTCGTCCACGACCATGCCGACGAGGTCGTGGCCGATGGTGTCGTACACGCCCATCTGACGCGCCAGGTCCACCTTCGTGCCGACGCCGTCGGTGGCGGAGGCGAGCAGCGGGCGCTCGTAGCGCTTGAGCGCCGAGGCGTCGAAGAGGCCGGCGAAGCCGCCGAGCCCGCCGAGACCGGCGACCTCGGGGCGCTGGGTCTTCTTCACCCACTCCTTCATCAGCTCGACGGCACGGTCACCGGCTTCGATGTCGACGCCGGCCGCCGCGTAGGAAGCACCTGTTGTCTCAGACATGGCCTGGGATCTTTCGTGTGGAGATACGGGGCTGGTGGGGAAGGCGGCGGCGCGTCCGGGTCACGGACGGCGCAGCGCGTCGGCCGCGGCGGTCGCCGCGGGGCCCGCCGCCAGCTCGGTCTCCAGCAGCTGCTTGCCGAGCAGCTCCGGGTCCGGGAGGTCCATCGGGTACTCACCGTCGAAGCAGGCGCGGCAGAGGTTCGGCTTGGGAATCGTCGTCGCCTCGATCATCGCGTCGATCGAGATGTACGAGAGGGAGTCGGCGCCCATGGAGGTGCAGATCTCGTCGACGGTCATGCCGTTGGCGATCAGCTCGGCGCGGGTGGCGAAGTCGATCCCGAAGAAGCAGGGCCACTTCACCGGCGGCGAGGAGATCCGGATGTGGATCTCGGCCGCGCCGGCCTCACGGAGCATCCGGACCAGGGCGCGCTGGGTGTTGCCGCGGACGATCGAGTCGTCGACGACCACCAGGCGCTTGCCCTTGATGACTTCCTTGAGCGGGTTCAGCTTGAGCCGGATGCCGAGCTGGCGGATGGTCTGCGAGGGCTGGATGAAGGTCCGGCCGACGTAGGCGTTCTTGACCAGTCCGGCGCCGAAGGGGATGCCGCTGGCCTCCGCGTACCCGATCGCGGCGGGGGTGCCGGATTCCGGGGTCGCTATGACGAGATCCGCCTCGACGGGGGCCTCGGCGGCCAGCTTGCGGCCCATCTCCACGCGGGAGAGGTAGACGTTGCGGCCGGCGATGTCGGTGTCGGGGCGGGCCAGGTAGACGTACTCGAAGACACAGCCCTTGGGCTTCGCTTCTGCGAATCGCGAGGTGCGCAGACCGTTCTCGTCGATGGCGACGAACTCGCCCGGCTCGATCTCGCGCACGTAGCTGGCGCCGCAGATGTCGAGCGCGGCGGACTCCGAGGCGACGACCCAGCCGCGCTCCAGGCGGCCCAGCACCAGCGGGCGGATGCCCTGCGGGTCGCGGGCGGCGTAGAGGGTGTGCTCGTCCATGAAGACGAGGGAGAACGCGCCCTTCACGTCGGGGAGCACCTTGGCGGCGGCTTCCTCGATGGTGAGCGGCTTGTCGTTCTCGTCGCGCTGCCCGGCGAGCAGTGCGGTCACCAGGTCGGTGTCGTTGGTCGCGGCGACCTGGGTGGCGCGGCCGTCCTTGCGCGGGAGGTCGGCGACCATCTCCGCGAGCTGGGCGGTGTTGACCAGGTTCCCGTTGTGGCCGAGGGCGATCGAGCCGTGCGCGGTGGCACGGAACGTCGGCTGCGCGTTCTCCCACACCGAGGCACCGGTGGTGGAGTAGCGGGCATGACCGACCGCGATATGGCCCTGGAGGGAACCCAGAGACGTTTCGTCGAAGACCTGCGAGACCAGTCCCATGTCCTTGAAGACCAGGATCTGAGACCCGTTGCTCACTGCGATGCCCGCGGATTCCTGTCCGCGGTGCTGCAGGGCATACAGTCCGAAATAGGTGAGCTTGGCGACCTCTTCGCCCGGAGCCCAGACACCGAAGACGCCACAAGCGTCCTGGGGGCCTTTCTCTCCGGGGAGCAGGTCGTGGTTGAGTCGTCCATCACCACGGGGCACGGCACCGAGTGTAGGCGAGATCGACCACTGGTCCGAATTGGGGACCGGTGGGCAAACGCGCGGTGGAGCACGGGGAACGCGCCCGCCCGCCGCCCGGGGCGGGCGATTCGCGGGACTTCGATCAGTGACCCTGCGTGATGCCCGCCCGGAGGGCGCGGACCGCGCGGGAAGGGTGCGGCGCTCACTTCCGGGCCGAGCGGCCGGTTACTGGCCGGTAGCCGCGGTGGGCGGCGGCCGGACGGCCGTGGCGCTCGGTGAGCCTGGCCGATCTTCGCCCCGGTGGCTGGCCGAACGCTCGTTTCGTGGTGAGCCTCACACCGTGCGAGCCGGATCAGCCGTGCCGGGAGCCGCTTTCGGACCCGGCGGGCGCGGCCGTTGCGCCGATCCCCTTGCCGTCGTCGGCGGCCAGCGTGAGCGTGCTGCCCTTGATCGTGTACGTCTTCGTGCCCTTGAGGGCGGCGAGCACGGCGCGCTCGGTCTCCATCTCGGCCTCCGGGCACATCTTGCGGGTGCTGACCGTGGGCCCGAAGACGATCGTGGAGCCCTTGACCGTGGCCTTGCCGCTGAAGGAGTTGCAGCCGGCGTTGCCGCGTACGGTGCCGTCCTCGGCGAAGGTCAGGCGGGGAGCCTTCTCCTTGGGCAGGTCCGCCGGCACGGTCGTGGCCGTCTCGCCGCTGAGCAGCGTGGTCACCGCCCACTCGGTGCCCACCAGCTCGGCCGGCTTCTCCTCGCTGAGCGCCATCGTGTCGCCGCTTTCGGTGGTGAGGGTCAGCTTCTCGCCGGAGAGCTTCGCGGTGTGCTCGCCGCCCATCGCGTCGATGGCGGCCTTCTCGAACTTCTCGATGTCCTCGTCGCACGCCATCTGCGTGGTGACGGGCTTGCCCAGGGTGATCCGGTCGCCCTTCACCCGGGCGTCCACGCTGATGTGGTTGCAGCCGAAGTCGGCCTTGGCCCGGCCCTTCGGGTCGATCTCCAGGCGGGCCCGCTCCGGGGCCTCGGTTTTCTTCCCGCCGACGGTCACGGAGTCGACGCGCCACGCCACCCCGGTGACGGGGACATCGCTCTGCACGGTGTCGCCGTCGCCGGATCCCTTGCCGGAGCCGGAACCCGACTCCGTACCGCAGGCGGCGAGGGTGAGGAGGGCCAGGACACTGACGCTGAGGGTCATCCGTTGTGTGTGCATGGCGATGTGACGGTACGAGGGTCCGATCCGGTTCCGCCCGCTGCGCTTCGGGGCGTACGGAACCGGATCACCCCGCTTGGTGCCGGGCGGTCCGGCTCAGACCACCAGCGGGAGCAGCGCGGCCAGATCGGCCCGCTCCCCACTGGCGCTGACCTCGGCGTCCTCCAGGGCCCGCGCCCACTCCGTACGCCCGGTGGCGAGCCGGATCCAGGTCAGCGGGGAGGTCTCCACGACGTTGGGCGGGGTGCCCCGGGTGTGCTTGGGCCCGCCGATGCACTGGACCACCGCGAACGGCGGGACGCGCACCTCGACCGAGCCGCCCGGCGCCCGGTCCGCGAGGGTGTCCGCCAGCAGCCGGGTGCAGGCGGCCAGGGCCTGCCGGTCGTACGGGATCTCCAGCCCGAGCGCCTCGTTCAGGTCGTCCGTGTGGACGATCAGTTCGACGGTCCGGGTGACCAGGTAGTCGGTCAGCCGCATGGAGCCGACCCGGGTGGGCAGCAGCCGGTCCCCCGTGCCGGAGGCGGGGACGTCCGTGAGGAAGGCCGCCTCCACCTCCTCGTACAGCGCGAGGAGGTCGGGGTCGGCGGCCGCCGGGGCCGGGGCCGCGGGATCCCTGACGACTGCCGCGACGGCCGGCGGCCACTCCAGGAGGGTGGTCGCGGGCTTGGGGCCTGGCGGCTCCGGCAGGGCCAGGTCCCGGCTGACCGAGCCGAGCCCCTGCGCGATGTGCGCGACCAGATCGCGCACCGTCCAGCCGCCGAGCCGGGTGGGCCGGGCGAGCTGGTCGGGCGTCAACAGGCTTACGGCATCGCGGACATGGGCGTACTGGGCGAGGACCGCGGTCCGGGTCCTGAGGTGGTCGTAGGCGCGCGGGCGCTTCTTGGCCGGGGGCATGGGGCCGAGACTAGGGCCTTTCGTCCGGATCAGGTCGGGGCGACCTGCTCCTCGACCTCCTCGACCTCCTCGACGGTGAACGCCTCGCCGTTCGCCGGGACTCCGACGCCCCGCCAGGTGAACGGGATGCCCCGTGCCGAGTCCGGGTCCGGGCCGTCCATCAGGTGGAAGTGGAGGTGCGGTTCGGTGCTGTTGCCGGAGTTCCCCACGCGGCCGAGCCGCTGCCCGGCGCGGACCGTGTCCCCGGCCTTCACCTGGAGCGAGCCGCGCTGGAGGTGGGCGTAGACGGCGTACGTGCCGTCGCCGAGGTCGAGGATCACGTGGTTGCCGATGATCCGGTGGGCGCCGATCACACTGCGCACGTCGCCCTCGATCAGCATCAGATACAGCAGCGCGGGCAGCGAGTTGCGGCTCAGGTGGTCCCGCTGGCCGTCGCTCGCCCGCACGACCGTGGCGTCGGCCACCGCGAGCAGCGGGGCGCCGAACGCCGGGAAGTCGCGGTTGCGGCGGACGAGCGGCCAGAAGAGGCGGAACGGCGGGCGGGCCGGGGGCTCGCCCTCGGCTTCGGGCTCCGCCACGATGTCGATCGCGTACGTCTGTCCGTACACGTGCGTCCCATGGCTCGGCACCTTGTCCGCCGGGCTGTTCAGGGCGGACCAGCGGCCGGTCACGGGCGGGTCGACCTCGACGGCCGGACGGCTTTCCAGGGAATCCTTGGGGCCGGTGAAGCTCAGGACGAGGCCGATGATCACAGCCGCGCCCGCGGGCACGAACGTCAGGCCGAAGGGCAGCAGCGGTTCGGTGAAGACCCCGATGAGCACCAGCACTCCGAAGAGGAGCCAGCACATGCGGTGAAGCACCGCCAGGACTTTGCGTACGGACACGATGGTTTCCCCTGTTGTCTGCGTTCGGTCTACGGTCGGTCTGCGGTCCTACGGCCGCGCCGCTGTCAGCACCACCAGCAGCGGTACGACCCGGGCGGGCGGCACCTCGTACCTGCCGCGCCCGGCCGTGTGCAGCCAGCCCGCGCCGGTCAGTTGACGCAGGTGGTGGTAGATCTGGCCGGTGGTGCCGGCCCCGTCGAGCGCGGCCAGTTCGGCGGCCGTCCTCAGGCCGCCGAGGATCTCGCGGAGCAGGCGCAGCCGGACCGGGTGGCCCAGCGCGGCGAACGAGTCGGCGGCGTCCGCCCAGTCCCCGTCGAACAGGGCCTCGGTGAACGCGCCGTACTGCCATCCGTACTGCTCACCGGTGGGCAGCCGGACCGAGCCCGTGTAGAGCACTCCCCCGTCGGCCCCGGTCTCCCCGGCCTCGGCGAGCTGCTGTTTCAGCCCTTCCAGCGCCCAGAAGTCACCGTCGCCCAGGCGGGGGGACGCGGGGTCCTGCCGCTCCAGTGCCGTGAGCCGCCTCTCCAGCTCGGCGACCCGCTGCTCCAGCTCCATGACACCAACCTTACGTAATTACGTAATTTCCATCAAGGGGTTCGGGGAAAGCCGAAGCCCCCGTCCGGACGACCCGGGCGGGGGCTTCGTGAGACGCCGGTCGGCGCGCGGCTCAGGCGAGCAGCGCGGGGATCGTCGCCTCGTGCGCCGTACGCAGCTCGCTCAGCGGGATGGAGAACTCGCCCTGGATCTCGATCTCCTCGCCGTCCACGACGCCGATGCGGGCGACGGGCAGACCGCGCGCCCCGCACATGTCGGTGAAGCGGAGCTCCTCGCTGCGCGGGACCGCGACCACCGCGCGGCCCGCCGACTCGGAGAAGAGGAACGTGAACGCGTCCAGACCGTCCGGCACGACCAGCCGGGCGCCCTTCCCGCCGCGCAGGCAGGACTCGGTGACGGCCTGGATCAGGCCGCCGTCGCTCAGGTCGTGCGCGGCGTCGATCATGCCGTCGCGCGAGGCCGAGATGAGGATCTCCGCGAGGAGCTTCTCGCGGGCCAGGTCCACCTTGGGCGGCAGGCCGCCGAGGTGCTGGTGGACGACCTCGGACCAGGCCGAACCGCCGAACTCCTCGGCCGTGTCGCCCAGCAGGTAGAGGAGCTGGCCCTCTTCCGCGAAGGCGACCGGCGTACGGCGGTTGACGTCGTCGATCACGCCGAGCACGGCCACGACCGGCGTCGGGTGGATCGCCGTCTCACCGGTCTGGTTGTAGAGCGAGACGTTGCCGCCGGTGACCGGGGTACCCAGCTCCAGGCAGCCGTCCGCGAGACCGCGAGTGGCCTCGGCGAACTGCCACATGACGTCCGGGTCCTCGGGCGAACCGAAGTTCAGGCAGTCCGAGATGGCGAGCGGCTTGGCGCCGGAGGCGGCGACGTTGCGGTACGACTCCGCCAGCGCGAGCTGCGCGCCGGTGTACGGGTCGAGCTTGGCGTACCGGCCGTTGCCGTCGGTCGCCATCGCCACGCCCAGGTTCGACTCGGCGTCGATGCGGACCATGCCCGCGTCCTCGGGCATCGCGAGGACGGTGTTGCCCTGCACGAAGCGGTCGTACTGATCGGTGATCCAGGACTTCGAGGCCTGGTTCGGGGAAGCGACCAGCTTGAGGACCTGGTCCTTCAGCTCGGCGCCGGTCTGCGGCCGGGGCAGCTTGCCCGCGTCGTCCGCCTGGAGCGCGTCCTGCCAGGACGGCCGGGCGAACGGGCGCTGGTAGACCGGACCGTCGTGGGCGACCGAGCGCGGCGGCACGTCCACGATCTGCTCGCCGTGCCAGAAGATCTCCAGCTGGGAGCCCTCGGTCACCTCACCGATGACGGTGGCGATGACGTCCCACTTCTCGCAGATCTCCAGGAAGCGGTCCACGTGCTGCGGCTCGACGATCGCGCACATGCGCTCCTGCGACTCGCTCATGAGGATTTCCTCGGGCGAGAGGGAGGAGTCGCGCAGCGGCACGGTGTCCAGCTCGACGCGCATCCCGCCGGAGCCGGCGGAGGCCAGCTCGCTGGTGGCGCAGGAGAGTCCGGCGCCGCCGAGGTCCTGGATGCCCGCGACGAGCTTCTCCTTGAAGATCTCCAGGGTGCACTCGATGAGGAGCTTCTCCTGGAACGGGTCGCCGACCTGGACGGCGGGGCGCTTGGCGGGGCCGGTCGACTCGAAGGTCTCGCTCGCCAGCACGGAGACGCCGCCGATACCGTCGCCGCCGGTGCGGGCGCCGTACAGGATGACCTTGTTGCCCGGGCCCGAGGCCTGCGCAAGGTGGATGTCCTCGTGCTTCATCACGCCGATGCAGCCGGCGTTGACCAGCGGGTTGCCCTGGTAGCAGGAGTCGAAGACGACCTCGCCGCCGATGTTGGGCAGGCCGAGGCAGTTGCCGTAGCCGCCGATGCCCGCGACGACGCCCGGCAGGACGCGCTTGGTGTCGGGGTGGTCGGCCGCGCCGAAGCGCAGCGGGTCCACGACCGCGACCGGGCGGGCGCCCATGGCGAGGATGTCGCGGACGATGCCGCCGATGCCGGTGGCCGCGCCCTGGTAGGGCTCGATGTACGAGGGGTGGTTGTGCGACTCGACCTTGAAGGTGACCGCGTACCCCTGGCCGACATCGACGACGCCCGCGTTCTCACCGATGCCGACGAGCATCGCGTCGTTCTCGGGGACCTTCTCGCCGAACTGCTTGAGGTGGACCTTGCTGCTCTTGTACGAGCAGTGCTCCGACCACATCACCGAGTACATGGCGAGCTCGGCGCCGGTGGGGCGGCGGCCCAGGATCTCGCGGATCCGGGCGTACTCGTCCTCCTTGAGGCCGAGCTCCTTCCAGGGCTGCGCGGCGTCCGGGGTCTCGGCCGCGTGCTTGACCGTATCCAGGCTCATGCGTTGACCAGCTTCTTGATGATCGAGGTGAAGAAACCGAGGCCGTCGGTGCGGCCGGTGCCGACGAGCGGCTCCACGGCGTGCTCCGGGTGCGGCATCAGGCCGACGATGTTGCCCGCGGCGTTGGTGATGCCCGCGATGTCGCGGAGCGAGCCGTTGGGGTTGCCGTCCAGGTAGCGGAAGGCGACGCGGCCCTCGGCCTCCAGCTCGTCGAGCGTGCGCTCGTCGGCGGTGTAGCGGCCGTCCATGTTCTTGAGCGGGACGCTGATCTCCTGGCCGGCGCTGTAGTCCGAGGTCCAGGCGGTGTCCGCGTTCTCCACCCGCAGCTTCTGGTCGCGGCAGATGAAGTGGAGGTGGTTGTTGCGCAGCATCGCGCCGGGCAGCAGGTGCGCCTCGGTCAGGATCTGGAAACCGTTGCAGATGCCGAGGACCGGCATACCGGCCTTCGCCTGCTCGATGAGGGTTTCCATGACCGGCGAGAAGCGGGAGATGGCACCGGCCCGGAGGTAGTCCCCGTAGGAGAAACCACCGGCCAGGACGACCGCGTCGACCTGGTGCAGGTCCTTGTCGCGGTGCCACAGGGGTACGGGTTCGGCGCCCGCGATACGGACGGCGCGCAGGGCGTCCTGATCGTCGAGGGTGCCGGGAAAAGTGACGACGCCGATACGGGTGGTCACTTCTCCTCCTCCACCTTCACGACGAAGTCCTCGATGACGGTGTTGGCGAGGAACGTCTCGGCCATCTCGTTAATACGGGCGAGGGCGGCGTCGTCGACCGGCCCCTCGACCTCCAGCTCGAAACGCTTTCCCTGACGAACGTCCGCGATTCCCTCGAAGCCGAGACGGGGCAGTGCGCGCTGCACCGCCTGGCCCTGCGGGTCGAGGATCTCGGGCTTGAGCATGACGTCGACTACGACGCGTGCCACTGGCACTCCCGGTGTGGTGGTGTGGTGCGGCTGTCTCTCCGGGGGGTTCCCCAGACCCCCGCGGGTCCACTCAGCGTACCTGGCCAAAATTTCTACGCGGGTAGATATCGGGCGGGACGGACACGGCGAGCACCTCGCGCAGATCACGCCGAGATATCGGACACGACACCGCACGGAAAAGGTCTGAAAAGACCCACCCGGATTGCACACGGATTGCACACGGACACGCGGATGTAATTGGCTGGGCTTCACAATGCGGTGTCCACCGCTGTACAAATGATTACCGGGGAAAGCACCATTGCCCCGGGGACAACGGAACATCGACATCTCGTCGATCCGCATCCGCCCGCCTGACAGCCGGAAGGCAGGCATCCGCGCACGCGACACGCGCCGGTGCCGTAGGAAAGGACCGATATCCGTGGCTCAGCGCGTAGTGGTGACACTCTCCGACGACATCGACGGGGGAGCAGCGGCGGAAACGGTGACCTTCGCCCTGGACGGGAAGACGTACGAGATCGACCTCAGCCCCGCCAACGCGAAGAAACTGCGGAAGACCCTGGCGCCTTACGTGGCCGCCGGCCGTAAGCAGACGCATGCCGGCAGGAGGCCCGCGGCCTACCACCACACCTCCCTCGCCCCGGACCCGGCGGCCGTCCGCGCCTGGGCCCGCTCGCACCGGATGGAGGTGCCGGCCCGGGGCCGCATCCCGAAGAAGGTCTACGAGGCGTTCGCCGCGGCCGGCTGATCCGGGGCGGACGGCCGCGGAGCCGGACGCTCCGTCAGGCGGCCCCGGGCGCACGGCAGGCCGGGGCCGGGCGTCCCGCCGGCCCGGCCCGGAGGTCCGGTCCGCGCTCGTACCGCGCCCGCTCCGCGAGCCCCGCGGGGAGCCGACTTGCGCGACACCCCCGCAGGTCGGCTAGAGTCTGGAGCACGCCGAGGGGCGAGGCCGCAAAGCCGAATCCCACGCAGCGTGCGGGTGTAGTTCAGTAGTAGAACATCCCCCTTCCAGGGGGAAGGCGCAGTGTGCAATTCCTGTCACCCGCTCTGCATGACTCTTCGGACCACTTCGTTGGATCAGGTAGAGTGGTGCTCGCTCCACCGGTGAAAGCCGAGTGGCTGCACTGCGGACGTAGCTCAGTTGGTAGAGCGCAACCTTGCCAAGGTTGAGGTCGCCAGTTCGAACCTGGTCGTCCGCTCAGCTGGAAAAGGCCCCGATCATTCGCTGATCGGGGCCTTTCGCGTTCTCGGGCCGCCCCATGACGTTTGTCATGAGCAGTGGTGACAGCGCGCACTGCTCGCGGGCCCGGTCCGGCGGAAGACTCGAAGCATGACCAGCGACGACTTTCTCAACGACCGACACGGCGGTGGCACGTTCCCGGCCGCGGCCCCGGCTCCGGCCGCCGAGACGGTGATCGCGGTGGACAGGGTTCGCCGCAGCTACAAGGACGGCTTCGAGGCCGTCTCCGGCGTCTCCTTCTCCGTCGCCCGCGGCGAGCTGTTCGCCCTCCTCGGGACGAACGGCGCGGGCAAGACCTCCACCGTCGAACTCCTCGAAGGGCTGGCCCTCCCGACCTCCGGAACCATCGAGGTCCTCGGCCACGACCCCTACCGCGAACGCTCCGCCGTCCGCCCCCGTACCGGCGTCATGCTCCAGGAGGGCGGCTTCCCCTCCGACCTGACCGTTCTGGAGACCGCGCTGATGTGGTCGGCGTGCACCACCGGCGCCCGTCCCGCCGCCGAGGCCCTGGAGATGGTCGGCCTCACCAGCCGGGCCAAGGTCCGGGTCAAGCAGCTGTCCGGCGGCGAGAAGCGGCGCCTGGACCTGGCGCTGGCCCTCACCTCGCGGCCCGAGGTGCTCTTCCTCGACGAGCCGACGACCGGTCTGGACGCCGAGGGACGGCGCGACACCTGGGACCTGATCCGGGCGCTCCGGGAGTCCGGCACAACCGTCCTGCTGACCACGCACTACCTGGAGGAGGCCGAGACCCTCGCGGACCGGCTGGCGATCATGCACCAGGGACAGATCGTGACGGCAGGGACGACCGCCGAGGTCACCGCCGCGCACCCGGCCCGGATCCGCTTCACCCTGCCCGACGGCGTACCGGCCGCACACCTTCCGCTCTCGCTCCAGGCCGGGGCGGACGGGCAGCGGGTGGAGATCCGCACCTCCACGCTCCAGGAATCCCTGCACGAACTGCTCGGCTGGGCACGGGAGTCGGGCGTGGAACTGCTCGGGCTCGACGCCCGCTCCGCCTCCCTGGAGGAGGCGTTCCTCCAGATCGCCAACACCCAGCTCCGCTCGCGGGCGGACGACCCGCGCAGGGCGGGCCCCCGGGACGGGTCCGCCAGGCCCACCGTCGGCAGCACTCCGAACGAGACGAAGAAGGTGACGGCATGACCACGCCCACCGCCCTCGCGGACAGCCGCACGGCCCCCGCCCCCTCCGGGCGGTCCGCCTCCCTCCGGCGGCTGAACGCCCTCGCCCGCGCCGAACTGATCCTGCTGATCCGCAACCGGTCCGCGATCTTCGTGGCCCTGGTCCTGCCGATCGTGATGATCTTCTCGATCCGGGCCTCGCTCCAGCAGATCGACCTCGCCGGCACCGGGCTCTCCATCGCGGGCGCCGCCCTGATCGGTGGCATCGGCATCGTGCTGGTCCAGGTCGTCTACATGAACCTCGTCACCGGTTACGTCACCCGGCGCGAGGAACTGGTCCTGAAGCGGCTGCGCACCGGCGAGGTCACCGACCGGGAGATCCTGATCTCCACGGCCCTGCCCTCCGTGGCGCTGGCTGTCCTCCAGAGCGTGCTGCTCGTCGTGGCGGGCGCCATCGCCTTCGACCTGTCCGCGCCGAAACGGCCGGAGCTGTTCCTGCTCGGCCTGCTCGCGGGGTTCGTGATGATGTCCGCGTTGGCCGCCGCGACCTCCGCGGTGACCCGGACGGTCCAGACCTCGCAGCTCACCACGCTGCCGCTGTTCTTCATTTCGCTCTTCGCCTCCGGCATCTTCGTCCCGCTGGACGTCTTCCCCGACAAGCTGGCCGCCGTGTTCGAACTGCTGCCGCTGACCGGCGTGATGACCCTCGTACGGCACGGCTGGCTGGGCGGTGTGGAGACCGGCGACCTGGTCACGGCCGTCGTGGCGGCGCTGGCCTGGACCGCGTTCGCGGTGTTTGCTGTGCAGCGGTGGTTCCGCTGGGATCCGCGCGGCTGAGCGGGATCGGCCACAGGGACGACATGAAGGAGCTGGACGAGGTGATCGGACGAGTGCGGGACTGGCGGCTCGGCTGGCAGGAGCGGACCAAGCTCCAGCGCATCGACCTCTACAGCCGGGGCACGCTCGCCGGGCTCCCGTGGGTCTTCCTCGTCTCCTGGGGTCTCCTGCCGCTCCTCCCGGTGCTGGGCGAGGGCCCGGTGCCGGCCGGCCTCGCCCTGGCGTTCTTCACGGTGAACGTCGCCCAGTGCGTGCTGAGCAACCGCAATCTGGGAGCCGCGTTCGCCCACCACCGGGGCGTGGAGCCCTACCCCCGGCGGCGACTGCGGCTCCCGGCGGCGCTGCTCGCGGTACTGACCGGACTGCTGGTGGCACTCGCGGCGGTGGGCGACCTCAAGGACGCGGGGCTGGCCCTGCTGGTGCTGGACGTCCCGCTGGCCTTCGCCCTCCCGTACGTCCTCCTCGTCCCCGTCCGCACGTACCTGCTGCAGTGCGCGATCTTCACGGCGGCCCTGGTGGGGCTGCTGGCGGCCGTCGGGGTGCCCGGCGGACTGCTGTTCGGGGCGGCCCTCTCCATGCTCGTCGTCATCCTGCTGGTGCTCTCCTCGGTCCGGCCCAGCGCCTGGAGCCTGTCCGTGATGTGGCAGGCGGAGGAGGCGCGGGACATGCAGGCGCGCCTCGCGGTGGCGGAGGAGCGGCTGCGGTTCGGCCGGGACATGCACGACGTGCTGGGGAGGAACCTGTCGGTGATCGCCCTGAAGAGCGAGCTGGCGGTGGAGCTGGCCCAGCGCGGGAACCCCGCGGCGATGGACCAGATGGTCGAGGTGCAGCGGATCGCCCGGGCGTCCCAGCAGGAGGTCCGCGATGTCGTACGCGGCTACCGGGAGGCCGACCTGCCCACCGAACTCATGGGCGCGCGGGGCGTGTTGCAGGCCGCCGGGATCACCGTCACGGTCGAAGGGGCCGACGGCCCGGCGGGCATCGGGGCTCCGGCCGCCGTCCAGGCCGCACTCGGCTGGGTGGTGCGCGAGACCGCGACGAACGTCCTGCGCCACGGCGACCCGCGCCACTGCTGGATCCGGCTCGCGCGGACCCGGGACGCGGTGGTCCTGGAGGTCGAGAACGACGGGGCCGGCGCCATGGACCCGCTCGGCGGCGGAGGCCCGGGCGAGGGGGGCGGTTCGGGCGACGGCGGCGGTTCGGGTCTGGCCGGGCTGCGCGAACGGCTCGGAGCGTTCGGCGGGACGCTCAGCGCCGGTCCCGCCGGGGACGACCTCTTCCGGGTGACGGCGACGGTGCCGCTCACGCCCTCCCGCCCGCAGCCCGACGGACGCCCCGCCCCTGCCGCACTCCCGGAGGAACGATGACCACCGCGCAGCCCCTGCGGGTCCTGCTGGCCGACGACGAGCACCTGATCCGGGGCGCGCTGGCCGCGCTGCTCGCCCTGGAGGAGGACCTCGTCGTGGTCGCGGAGGCGGCGAGCGGTCCCGAGGCCCTGGCGATGGCGCTGGCGCACCGGCCCGACGTCGCCGTCCTCGACCTCCAGATGCCGGGCGCGGACGGTGTGAAGGTCGCCACATCGCTGCGGGCCGAACTGCCGGACTGCCGCACCATGATCGTGACCAGCCACGGCCGCCCCGGGCATCTGAAACGGGCCCTGGCCGCCGGCGTACGCGGGTTCGTCCCGAAGACGGTCAGCGCCCGCAGGCTCGCCGAGATCATCCGTACCGTCCACGCCGGAAACCGTTACGTGGATCCGGAGTTGGCGGCCGACGCGATCTCCGCCGGGGACTCCCCGCTGACCGCCCGGGAGGCCGAGGTGCTCGAACTGGCGGCGGACGGGGCGCCGGTCGCCGAGATCGCGGAGCGGGCCTCGCTGTCCCAGGGGACCGTACGCAACTACCTGTCCTCGGCCGCCTCCAAGATCGGTGCGGAGAACCGGCATACGGCAGTGCGTCTCGCCCGCGAGCGGGGATGGGTATAGTAGGCATCGCGCTTCGGCGCACTGCGGACGTAGCTCAGTTGGTAGAGCGCAACCTTGCCAAGGTTGAGGTCGCCAGTTCGAACCTGGTCGTCCGCTCCACGAGAAGAAGGCCCCGGAC